>DASZYM010000379.1:0-9152 GCA_035545355.1 Dongiaceae bacterium | reverse complement strand
TTCATCGTCCAGGCGCTGCAGGGCCGGCCGATCACGCTTTACGGCAACGGCGAGCAGACCCGCTCGTTCTGCTATGTGGACGACCTGATCGAGGGCTTCCTGCGGCTGATGGCGACCGCGCCTTCGGTCACCGGCCCGATGAACCTCGGCAACCCCAAGGAGTTCACCATCCGCGAGCTGGCCGACGTGATCCGCGACGTGGTCGGCAGCAAGGTGCCGTTCATCCACCAGCCGCTGCCCATGGACGACCCGCAACGCCGCCAGCCGGATATCAGCTACGCGCGGCAGGTATTGAACTGGGAGCCGCGTGTGGCGTTGAGAGAAGGGATCGAGGCGACCGTCGCCTATTTCGACCGGCTGCTTTCCGCATCGAGCGGCCGGGTCCCGGAATTGCGGCAGGTCGTCTGAGGAGCCGGCATGGAGATGATGGGCGACGACGAACACAATTCCGCCGAGCGCGCGGCGCCGGAACCGACCGGCCTGGCGCGGGTCGGCCACCACGAATCCGGCGGGCGCGGTTCCAATCTGATCCGCGGCGGCGAGGGCCAGCTTCCGCAGGCCGTCGAACGCCATATGATCGTCGAGAAGAAGTCGGTCGGCGCCGGCAACGGCGAGCTCAGCCGGCATCTCCTGAGCATCACCGCGGCGGTCAATGCCTATGTCGTCGAGAAGGGCTCGCTGGTGCTCGCGATCTACGGCTCGCAGGCCGGCGAAGGCACCTCGACCGTCTCGCGCGAGCTGGCGATCGCCCTGTCGCGCTCGCCGACCAACAACATCCTGCTGATCGACGGCACCAATGGGAAGTCGAACCAGGCCAGCCATTTCGACACCCGGTTCGTCGAGAGCCTGTGGTCGACCGCGCGCGGCGCGCCGATCCGCACGGTGCGGCTCACGCTGCCGCGCGGCGGCGCGATCGATCTTGCCGGCCTGCTGATCGACGAGGCCGACGACGCCGAGGTCGATCTGCGCCTGCTGCCGCAGCTCTTCAACCGGCTGCGCAACGTCTTCAACGTCATCATCCTCGACTGCCCCCCGGTCCTTTCGGCCGCGGGCTATGTCAGCGCCTCGGCGCTGGCCGATTCCTGCCTGCTGGTGGTGGAGGCCGACCGCACCCGCGTGCCGGTCGTCCGGCGCGCCATGGAGGAGATCGAGGCCGCCGGCGGCAAGCTGCAGGGCGTCGTGTTGAACAAGCGCAAGCACTACATTCCGTCCTGGATCTACCGCCGGCTCTAGCCGATCCATCGGGTGAGGCCGGCCGCCGGCGGCCGGGACCAGGACGATCGCAGGCATAGCCGGATGGATTTCGTGCCAAGCTCCGCCGCCACGCCGGAACTGACCGTCGTCATCAAGGCCCTGAACGAGGCGGAGAAGATCGGCGCCTGCATCCGCTCGGTGCTGGCGGTCACCGATCCCGCAACGACCGAGATCATCGTCGCCGACAGCCTTTCGGAAGACGCGACGGTCGCGATCGCCGCGCAGTTTCCGGTGCGCGTCGTCCAGCTCGCCCGCCGCGAGGATCGCGGCTGCGGCACCGCCGCCCAGCTCGGGTTCCAGCACGCGCGCGGCAAGCGGCTGCTGCTGCTCGACGGCGACATGGAGCTCGATCCCGAGTTCCTGCCGGCGGCGGCCCGGGCGCTCGATGCCGATCCCTCGCTCGCCGGTGTCGGCGGCCTGGTGATCGACCGGGTGATGACGCTGGAATTCCAGCGGCGCGCCGCGGCGGCCAGTCCCTCGCTCAAGCCCGGCTATCACAAGCATCTCGCCGGCGGCGGGCTGTTCCGCATGGATGCGGTGCGGCGGTCCGGCTATTTCGCCGACCGCAACCTGCATGCCTACGAAGAGCTCGAGCTCGGCACGCGGCTTTCGGCGGAGGGCTGGCGGTTGCTGCGCCTCGACCTGCCGGCGGTCCACCATCACGGCCATGCGATGCCGGCGGCACGCCTGCTGTGGCATCGCTGGCGCACCCGATATGTGCTGGGGCAAGGCGAGCTGATGCGCGCCGTCTGGGGCACCGACCGGCGCTGGCGCGTCGCCCGCGGCGCGCTCTACAATTTCGTGGCGATCGCCTGGTGGATCGCGGTGCTGGCCGGCCTCGCCAACCTGATCTTCCGCGACACGTCCTGGCCGGCGGCGGCGCTGCTCCTGCTGATCCTCGTGGCGCCGATCGTCATCCAGTCGGTGCGCAAGCGCAGCCTGACCATGGGCGTCTATTCGGCCGCCTTGATCAATCTCCACGGGCTCGGCTTCGTCGTCGGCCTGTCCCGGCCGCGCATCGATCCGACCACGCCGATCGCCAGCGTCGTCCTGCACGAGCCGGAGAAAGCCACCGGCAGATGACGGACGGCATGCGGCGATACGGCGCGGCGCCGCGCGGGCGATGCTGACGGCAAGCTATCTCGGGGTCGAGACCATCCTCGGCCGGTGCGTGCGCGGAAACCCGCGGCTTCGCCGGACCTCTAAAATGCATATCAAATTGATGTGATGCAGAAACGTATCAGCTCTGCATTTTCGTGTGACGACCCTCACTGGAAAAATCGCGAGGGCTGACGACATAGTATGGCGTCGGGCGTGCGGCCCGACGTGTGTTCCCTATGTTTGCGATTGACTGCAAGGGACATGGCCGCCGGATCTTCGATCCTGCGGCCCTCCCACGCCGGCGGGCCCCCTCAAGCCCCCAAACTGCCCGCCGGCGCTTCTTTCCCTCGCGCAACGGATCTCCCGATCTTCAGAGCGGCACCGCGACCAGGGCCCAGCCTTTGGGCAGCGTTGCCTTGTCGAGCTCGAGCTTGTCGCCGACCAGCGGGATCGTGAGCCTGGTCTTCGCATCGAGCGTCAGGCGCAGCGTGACATCGGTGAAGGTCGTCGCGGCCGTATCGCCGGTCTTCTCGAACCAGATATGGTCCGATGGCTTCGGGAACGCCTTGTTCGAGACTTCGAGCTTCGGCAGCCAGTTGATCATGTCGTCGCTGCCCATCACGGCCTTCGGCACCGTCACCAGCACACGCTGGAGCGGCTCGGTCTGGCTGGCATAGGTGATGACGATGGCGGCGTTGTCGGCGCCCTTCAGCACCGCGTCGTCCATCTCGGTCGGCGCCGTGTGATAGGCGATGATGCGATCGAACAGGTGCGAGTCCAAGGTCGCCCACTGACCGGAATCGCCGTTGCCGCCATTGGCGTTGAACAGGTACTTGCCGGTCTCCAGGCTGTAGACCGCATGGGTCGCCAGCTCGACGCAGCAGCCATAGCGCGTCACGACGAAATAGGGCCCATCGACCGCCGACTCGTCGCCATCGGCCTCGATGGTGAACTTCGCGTCGCCCTTGCCGGACTTGTCCAGCGGATAGACGGTCGCCTTGACCTTCCCCGAGACCCGCTCGCTGTCGACCTCGGGGCCTTCCTTGTTCACATGGGTCTCTTCCACCTTCACGAGCTGATAGACCACGTCATCCTTGGTATGCGCGGTCGGACCGAGGGTGGCGGGAAAGAAGTCGGTCTCGAAGCGGCTGTTGACCGTCGTCACCTGATAGACGCCGTCGCCGACGGGCGTCGAGGAGAAGCTGGCCGTGGCGGAATCCTTCGCCAGCTCGCCCTCGGCCGGCGCCGCCGAGATCGAGGCCAGCAACAGAGCGGGGACCAGGGCGGCGGCGAGCAGAGCGGAACGCGACATGATCGCACCTCGCGGGGTCAGAGCGGCGCCTCGACCACGGCCCAGCCCTTGGGCAGCTTCGCCTTGTCGAGCTGCAGCTTGTCGCCGACGATCGGGATGACGACCTTGTGCTTGTCGTCGAGGAACATCTCCACGCTGATATCGGTGAAGACCTTGGTCGCGTCCTTGTCGAGCTTGTCGCTCCAGAGATGGTCGGAGGGCTTGGGCTGGGCCTTGTTGAAGACCTCGATCTTCGGGTCCCAGCTCTCGGGGCCTTCGTCGCTGTCGAACTGTTCCTTCGGCATCGTCACGATCACGCGCTGCAGCGGCTCGGTGCTGGTCGCATAGCTGATGATGACGGCGGCGTTCGGCACACCCTTCATCACTGCGTCATCGACCTCGCTGGGTGCCGCGTGGTAGGCCAGGATGCGCTCGAGGTTCTTCGAATCCAGGGTGACCCACTGGCCGGATTCGCCCTGGCCCACGGAATTGAACAGGTACTTGCCGCTCTCCAGGCTGTAGACCGCGTTGGTGTCGTTCGTGCCGCAGCAGCCCCAGCGCGTGATGGTCAGGTAGGCGCCGTCGACCGTCGATGTGTCGCCATCGGCCTCGATGGTGAATTTCGCCGGACCCTTGCCGCTCTTGTCGAACGGAAAGACCGTCGCCTTGATCTTGCCGGAGACGCGCTCGTCCTCGGAGCCGACACCCTGCTTGTTGACATGGGTCTCTTCGATCTCCACGAGCTGGAAGATGTCGTCGCGCCGCGCGTCATCGGCACCCGTGCTCGGCGGCACGAAGTCGGACTCGAACCGGGTGTTGACCGTCGTGACCTCGTAAAGATTGTCGCCGGCCGGCTTCATCGACAGCGTCGAGGTCGCCTGGTCGGTCACCACCTCGCCGTCGGCGAGGGTCACGGACATCGAGGCCACGAACAGAATCGGCGCCAGGAAGGTGGCGCCGAGCAGAGCGGAACGCTACATGATCGCACCTGAATGTTGAAAAATTCCCCAACCGATGGGGCGGTCCCCTTCGGTCGCGGGACCATCCCACTTCGTTCAAAGCGAAGCAACGGAAGGCGCGGTGACGCGGCTCACAACCCGGCGGGGAGAGGTTAATGCCGGGGATTAACCTTCTTATCGCCCGAAATGGTCGTCTATCCCGAACTTGAGATAGGCGGCGCGCAGGTAAAGCGGCCGCAGGAAGGCCAGCGGGAAACGCGGCGGCGCCTTCTGCAGCATCTGCGGCGCCGCATTCTCGCCGGTCGCGAGCAGGCGCGCCGCGGTCCGTCCCGCCCAGGAGCCGAGCGCCACACCGTTGCCGTGATAGGCGACGGAATAATAGATGCCGGGCTCCTCTTCCCAGGCGCCGATATGCGGCAGGAGATCGGCGGAAAGGCAGACGAAGCCCGACCAGCGATGGGTGATCTCGACGTCTTTCCAGGCGGGGTAGTAGTGCCGGAACGCCGCCTCGATCCGCGCCGACTGACGTTCCAGCGCGCCGGGCTCGGCCGAGAGACCGCCGCGGCCGCCGAACAGGAAGCGCCCGTCCGGCAGCAGCCGGAAGTAATGCAGCAGGTTCAGCAGGTCATAGACCGGCGTGGTCGAACTCCAGCCCGCCGCCTGCCGCTCCGCTTCGGTGAGCGGTCGGGTCACGACGATGGAGGACAAAGCCGGCAGCAGCCGCCCGCCGAAATCATCGTGCAGATCCTCCGGCGTGTAGCCGTTGGTGGCGATCAGCACCTTGTCGGCACGCACGCTGCCCTTGGGCGTGGTCAGGCGATGGCCGTAGGTCTCGCGCGTCCAGCCGGTGACCGGCGATTGCGCGGCAATGCGCGCGCCGCGTGCTGCGGCAGCCGCGGCCAGGCCGGTCACGTATTTGAACGGGTTGAGGCCGAAGCCGATGGGACTGGCGATCCCGCCATGGAAATGCGGACCGGCGCAGCCTTGCGCCGCCAGCGCATCGCGGTCGAGCAGCGCGTGCTGCGCGCCGAACGCATTGGCCATGAATTTGGCATCGGTCGCCATCTCCGCCAGCATCGATCTGCGATGGGCAAGCGCGATCTCGCCCCGGCCGGTGCGATCGGCATCGATCTGCTCGGCGGCGAGGAGAGTGCCGACGGTCTCTACGGAATCGATCTGCGCCTGATGGAAGGCGCGGGCCTGATCGAGCCCGTAGGTGGTGATCATCCGCTTCCAGCCGAGCTTCGAGCCGCCCATGCAGCAGAAGCCTCCATTGCGGCCCGAGGCGCCCCAGCCGGGATAGGCGCGCTCCAGCACCACCGCCTTGACGCCATGCTCCTTGGCCAGGTGATAGGCCGCCGAGAGTCCGGTATAGCCGCCGCCGATGATCGCGACATCGGCCTCGACATCGCCTTCCAGCGGCGCGTAATCCGGCGGCGTCGGCCGCGACGCGCGCCACCAGCTCGGCACCGGCGCGCTCACGTCGAGCGCGGAGGGGTGATAGAGGTGTTTCATCGTCTCCCTTGCACGTCATGCCCGGGCTTCACCCGGGCATCTTCCTCCGAGTTGGCACCAGACCCCCGGGTCAAGCCCGGGGGTGACGCGTTGAATTCAGCGGATCATGTAGACCTTGCGCACCGTCTCATGGACCCGGCAGGTGCCTTTCCAGCCTTGCGGGAAGAAAGCGATCGTGTCCGGGCGGATCTCGATCACCTCGCCGCTTTCATGGGTGTAGGTGCAGCGGCCCAGCAGGAAGTGGCAGAACTCGTCGCGGGTCACCTCGCAGTTCCAGGTGCCCGGCGTGCAGACCCAGATGCCGCTCTCGTTCTCGCCGTTCGGGCCCTTATGCAGCAGCACGCCCGAGGTCATCGATTGGCCCTCGATCATCGTGGGCACAGCGCCCCAATCCTTGAGCTCGGTGACGGATTTCGGGTCGTAAAGAACGGGCGTCGTCAAGATTGTCGGCTCCTATCGCAGCATGTAGGCGTTGCGGATGGTCTCATGCACCGTGCGGATGCCGGACCAGCCCGCTTCGAACTGGACGCAGGTGCCGGGGCGCACCTCGATGGTCTCACTTGCAAGGTCACGGGACGAAGGCCCCGGTCGTCGCGATCTCGGCGAGGATCGTCGCGGCCTTGTCGGTGCCCTTGGCCGCCTGCATGTGCTTCGAGACCTCGGCCAGACGCGCGGCCATCGCCTTGTCCTTCAGCAGGCGGTCGATCATCGACGCCAATTGCGCGTCGGTCCAGGTGTAGCGCGGGAGCTGGTCGCCATAGCCGGTGTCGTGGATGCGCGCGGCATTGTCGAGACCGTCCCAGCAGAACGGCATGATGATCGCCGGCTTGCCGAAGAACAGGGCCTCGTTGAAGCTGTTATTGCCGCCGTGATGGATGAAGAGATCGACCTGCGGCACCACGGCCGGCTGCGGATACCAGCTTTCGAGATGCACGTTCGGCGGCACGTCGGAATATTCGCCGATATAGTCGCCGACATTCATCAGGAAGCGATAAGGCAGCCTGGCGAAGCTGGCGATCAGCCTTTTGTAGAGCTCGACATCGGCGGCGCCCAGCGAGCCATAGCTGACATAGATCAGCGGCTTGCCTTCATGGGCGCCGAATTTCGGCACGGTGTAGCTGCCCTCGCTGCGCACGCAGCCTTCCAGATACTGGAAGCGCCCGGGATCGAGCGGCGTGCGCCGCTTGAAGGCCAGCGGCTTGGGATAAAGCAGCAGGTTCATGTAAGGCGAGGATTCGAAGAACTGGCCGAGCGGATAGGCTTTCTCGCCGACCTTCTGGAGGAAGGCGTTGAAGCGTTCCTGCGCCGGCTTCACCAGTTCGAGGAAGCGGTCCTCGAAGGCCTTGAACCCGGCCTTGTCGTTCTCATGGCAGCCGGAGAGGTGCGGCGGGATGTCGGGATCGGGGATCTCGTTCTCCGAGCAGGAGATGATCCGCACCCAGGGGCAGCCCGCCTGCTTCACGGCGGGGAACAGGACCACGTTATCGACGGCGACCAGGTCCGGCTCGATGCGGGTGAGATGGGCCTTCAATCCGTCCTGGGCGATGATCGCCGAATCGATGATCGCCTCCCAGACCGGGATCACGTAGGTCGGGATCTGCTCGATCGGCGAGAGCTTGAAATACGGCACCTTCTCGGCGATGAAATTGGCCCAGAACTTGGCGATCTCCTCGTCGGACATGCCGCCCGACATATCGACCAGGTTCTCCTCGAAGCCGTATTTCTCGAAGACCCCCTTGAACCCCTTGTCGCAGACGAAGACCGGGTCGTGGCCGGCCGCCTTCAGCTTCTGGGCGATGCCGACGCAGTTCAAGGCCGGCCCGAACGCCGCCTCGGGAAACAGCACGATGGTCTTCGCAGCGCCCATTCCTGACCCCCCTTTTTGCCCGCCGGCAGGCCATAGCATGGCCGGCAAGCCCCCGGCAAACCGGGCAACGGCGTGCCGGTGCCGCGGCATGTTGGCGGGAATTGCCGGTCGACGGACACCGCGCCTCGACTAAAATGGCGGCATGGCCGACTCGTTAACGGGGGATTAACCGCGGCGAGTCGAGTCTTGATCCGGATCGGCGGCATTCAAGGACCTGCGTCATGTCGCAAAGCGGGGGCATGTTCCTCTCCAGCCTCCCGGCAACGGGGGCCGAGCGGCGCCTCGGCCTGATCGTGACGCTGGTCTCGCTCGCGGTCTTCCTGGTGGCGATCCCCTTCGCCAAGGTGGGCCTCGCGCATATCGACGCCTTCATCCCGGCTTACGATTCCGCCATCCTGATCAACGACATGATCACCGCCGTGCTGCTGTTCGGGCAGTTCACGCTGATGGGCAAGCGCGGCCTGATGATCCTGGCCAGCGGATATCTCTTCACCAGCCTGATGGCGCTCGCCCATCTGCTCTCCTTTCCCGGCCTGCTGACGCCGACCGGCTGGCTCAGCGGCGGATCGCAGACCACCGTCTGGCTCTACATGTTCTGGCATGCCGGCCTGCCGGTCGCCGTGCTCGCCTATATCCGTCAGCGCAACGGCACATACACCGCCCCGCTCGCCGCCAATGGAAACGGCAATGGCAATGGCGGCCATGACCGGCGCAGCCCGGTGATGCTGGCGGTCGCCTTCGCGCTCGGTCTCGTGGCGATCGTCGTGCTGCTGACCACCGCCGGCCACGACCTGATGCCGACCCTGCTGGTGCCGGTCGACGGACATGCCGATTACTCGCTCGTCTATCGCGTCGTCCTGGGCGCGATCTGCGCCCTGAGCGCGTTCAACGTCCTGATGCTCTGGCGGCGCAAGTCGCACAGCGTGCTCGATCTCTGGCTGATGGTCGTGATGTGCGCCTGGGTCTGCGACATCGCGCTCAGCGCCATGCTGAACGAACGGCGGTTCGACCTCGGCTTCTATGTCGGACGGCTCTACGGGCTGATGGCCGCGAGCTTCATCCTGCTGGTGCTGCTGGTCGAGACCCGCACCCTGTTCTCCCGCCTCGCCCACTCGCTGGAACGCCAGCGCGGCGATGCGATCCGACGGGCCGAGGAGCTGGCCGA
>DASZYM010000378.1:0-8308 GCA_035545355.1 Dongiaceae bacterium | reverse complement strand
CGGCGCCGAGCACGATGCCCAAGACCGAGCCCTCGCCGCCCCTGAGCGAGCAGCCGCCCAGCACCGCCGCGGCGATCGCGTAGAGCTCATAGAAATTGCCGTGCGAGGCCGGCGAGATCGAGCGGGTGTACATGGTGAGATAGATCGAGGAGACCCCGGCAATGCCGCCGTTGATCACGTAAGAGGACGCGATGATCAATTGCGAGCGGATGCCGGAATAACGTGCCGCCTCCTCGTTCTTGCCGACCGCGAAGAGATACCGGCCGAAGACCGAGCGGTGCAGCACCACACCCATGATGATCGCGACGACCACCAGGGCGATGAAGCTGTTCGGGATGCCGGGGAAGCCGTCCTTGACCGCGAACGCCCGGCCGGTGGTCAGCCATTCCAGGGTCGGGAAGGTCTCGCCAAACTGGAAGCCGGCCGTGCCGTCCTCGGTGTACCAGCGCGCGAGGCCGCGATAGATCAGCAGGCCGCAGAGGGTCACCACGAAGGGCTGGATCTTCACCTTGGTGATCAGGAAGCCGTGGATGGCGCCCAACACGATGCCCCCGACCACGATGATCAGCACCGCGACGCCCCAAGGGAGGCCGTAGAGGTCCATGAGATCGACGAAGATCACGCCGAACAGGGCGAAGATCGAGCCCACGGAGAGATCGATGCCGCCGGTGATGATGACGAAGCCCTGGCCGATCGCGAACAGGCCGAACAGGCCGATCAGGTTGGCGGTATTGGCGATGTTGATTGCCGAGACGAAGCGCGGGTTGAGGATCGCCACCACGGTGCCGACCACCAGGATGAGGATGAAGAGGCCGAGGTCTTTCTTCAGCATGGCGTCGTCTACCCTTGATCGGTCTCAGTGCACGGCTTTGCCGACCGCGAGCTGCAGCACGTTCTGCTCGCTGAACTGGCTGCGCTCGAGGAAGCCGCTGATCTGGCCTTCATGCATCACCGCCATGCGGTCGCTGACGCCGATGACCTCCTCCATGTCGCTGGAGATCATCAGCACCGCGACGCCGTTATCGGCGAGATCGCGCATCAACTGGTAGATCTCGCTCTTGGCGCCGACATCGATGCCGCGGGTCGGCTCGTCGAAGATCATCACGTTGGGCCGCATCGAGAGCCATTTCGCCAGCACGATCTTCTGCTGGTTGCCGCCCGACAGCGTGCCCGCCTCGGTCGAGACCTGGTAGGCCTTGATGTTCAGGCGGCGCTTCTGCGTCTCGGCATTCCGCGCCTCCTCGGCGCCGCTGATCAGCGTCGCATGGGCGTAGCTCTTCAGGTCCGGCAGCGAGATGTTCTCGGTCAGGGAGAAGTCGAGATGCAGCCCGGTGCGCTTGCGGTCCTCCGGCGCGAGGTAGATGCCGTGCCGGATCGCGTCCCTGGGCTCGGAGATGCGGACCGGCTTGCCGTCCACCTTGATGGTGCCGGCGACCGGCCGATCGACGCCGAAGATACCGCAGGCAAGCTCGGTACGCCCGGCCCCGACCAGGCCGGCCAGGCCCAGGATCTCGCCGCGCCGCAAGGTGAGGTCGATCGCATGGTCGGGGAATTGCGTGGTGCGGAAGCCCCGGATCTCCAGCGCGGCGGCGCCGGGCGCCGTCTTGGGCGGGATGTAGAGCGATTTCAGATCGCGGCCGATCATCAGGCGGATCATCGCCTCCGGCCGCACCTCCTCGCGGGCCAGCGCGCCGACCATGCGGCCGTCGCGCAGCACCACCACGCGATCGACGCAGGCTTTCACCTCGTTGAGGCGATGCGAGATGAAGATGATGCTGACCCCGTCGGCCCGGAGGTCGTTGAGCACGTCGAGCAGCCGCGCGGTCTCCGACAGCGTGAGGCTCGAGGTCGGCTCGTCCATGATCACCAGCCGCGCGTCGAGCGACAAGGCCTTGGCGATCTCCAGCAACTGGCGCTGCGCCAGCGAGAGGTCGGCGACCGGCGTGTCGGGTGCGAAATCGACGCCGAGCTTGTCCAGCAGCGGCTGCACCCTGCGGTGCATCGCCTTGTGATCGATCAGCCGCAGCGGCCCGCCATAGAGCGGCTCGCGGCCGATGAAGACATTGGCGGCGACGTCGAGATTGTCGAACAGGTTCAATTCCTGGTGCACGAAGGCGATGCCGCTCCTGATCGCGTCGTTCACGGTGAAGTCGGGATGGTCCTTGCCGTCGATCCGGATGGTGCCGGCGCTCGGCGCGATGACGCCGCCCAGCACCTTCATCAGGGTCGACTTGCCGGCGCCGTTCTCGCCGATCAGGCCGATGATCTCGCCGCGCGCCACCGACAGGCTGACGCCGTCGAGCGCGGTCACGCCGGGATAGGTCTTGCTGATCCCGTTGAGCTCGAGAAACGGCGTGGCGGTGTCGGTCATGCGCGGTGCCTGCGGGCTGGATGGCGCCGGGAAATGGAAGCAGGATTCGCCCGGACTCGCAACAATGGGCCTGGCAACAATGGGCCTGGCAACAAGGGGGGCCGGCGCGGTGGCAGCCGCGCCGGCCCCGAATGCTGCAAGCCGGGACGAGGCTTACTTCAGATAGCCCGCCTGCTCGGTGTTGTAGGCATCGACATTACTCTGGTCGACGATCTTGGTCGGGATGATCATCAGCTTGTTCTCGGGGATCCAGGACTTGTCGCCCTCGATGTACTTGGCCATGTCCTTCAGGCCCTGATAGGCCCATTCGAACGGCTGCTGCACCACGGTGCCGGCGATCGAGCCTTCCTTGACGCCGCCCAGGGTGACCGGATCGCCGTCGAAGCCGACCACCTTGATCTGGCCGAGCTTGCCGGCATCCTTCAGCGCCGCGTAGATCTGCGGCGTGTTGTACGAATAGATGCCGACCATGCAGTTGATCTCGGGATGCGCGGTCAGCGTATCCTCGACGTTGCGCTTGGCGCGGGTCTGGTCGCCGTCATCGCCGCGGACATCGACCAGCTCGATCTTCGAGCCCTGGATCTTGTCCTTGAAGCCCTGGATGCGCTCCTTGGCGTTGTCGGCGCCCAAGAGGCCGACATAGCCCATGCACTTGCCGCCGTCCGGCATCGCCTTCAGCGCGATCTCGCCGGCCTGCTGGCCCGCGAGCACGTTGGAGGAGCCGATATAGACGACGCGGCTGGTCTTCGGCGCGTCCGAATCGGTGGTGAACAGCACGATCTGGCTGCCGACCTTGTTGAGGTAGTCGCTCTCGGTCTTGGGATCGACCGCACTGACCATGATGCCGGCGGTGCCGCCGGCGATCAGATCGTCCATCAGCCGCTCCTGGATCGCGGCCGCGCCCTGCTCGGGATATTTCAGCGACAGATCGTAGTTCGGCAGCTCGGCCTGGGCCTTCTTCACGCCCGCCTCGGCGGCTTTCCAGAAGTCGCTGGGCACGTTGACGACGAAGGCCAGCTTCTTCTTGTCGTCGGCCTGCGCGCCGGCGGCGAAAGCGGCCGCCAGCACCAGCGCCATGGCGGTCGATGCAAAACGCTTCATGGACTCTCCTCCTGCTTCGATGGTTGCGGTTTTATTGTTTGGATCGATCGATGGCGGCCAGCTCCACGACGGTCTGGCGCGCAACGCTCCGGCGCCCGCCCGGCGGGCCGTTCCTCCCCTGTTGTCGACCTCGATGGTCCGGCGCGGTGGCCTCCGTGGTCGAGGTCGGCCTCGCGCTCTATTTGTCTTACTTAAATACAAATCGGGCCGGCCTGACAAGCCGCCACGATGAGAGCGCTGTCAGTCCGCGCTCCGAACTAAATGGACGGGCGGCGGCGGCGCTGAAATCAGCGGTTGAGCGCGGCGGGGCCGCTCACGAAGCGGCTGTTCCTTGAATAAAATCGGAGCGGCCGGTGCGCATCCTTGGTGAGCCCGATGCGGGTGCTGACCCCGATCGCCGGCGCACGGACGGGAAGCCCGGCCGAGGCCTCGAAGCCCAGCCAGAGCCGCCGGTCGCGGGTGAGGTCGATGCCGTCCAGCGCGCGGTCGATGGCGAAAGCCTGCGCGACGCGGCCGGGTCCGCGCGCGAGGTCGCGCGGCTTCTCGGTGGCGCGGTGATGCGCCATGATCGCGCTGCCGGCGATCGGCTCCAGCGCGCGGATCAGCACGCCCTCGCCCCATCCCGCCTCGCGGCTGGACACGTTCAGCATCCAGGACGTGCCATAGGCGAGATAGACATAGGCATGGCCGCGCTCGAGGAAGAGCGACTTGTTCCGCGGCGTCATGCCGTTGAAGGCATGGCAGGCGGCGTCGCCCTGGATATAGGCCTCGGTCTCGACGATGCGGCCCGCCAGCACGCCTTCCGGCAGGTTGCGCACCACGACTTTGCCGATCAGGAATCGCGCCAGCGCCACGGTCTCTTCCGGCAGGTCGGCGCGTTTCAGCCGCCGGATGTCATGACTTCCGATCCGCATCGTCGCTCGGGGAATGGTCTCGCATGGAACAGAGCCGCCGCGCCCCGGTTGAGCCCGAGGCAGCACCGACATCAGTACCCTGCCGCGAGGAGTGTGGAAATGGACAATCGCGAAGAGCGGATTCGACAGAAGGCGCATCAGCTCTGGGAGCAGGCCGGCCGCCCCGACCACAAAGACGCGGAGCATTGGGCGGAAGCCGAGCGCCTGATCGAGCAGGAAGATCACAAGGGCGATGCCGACAAGCTCGCCAACGAGCCCAGTCCCCGCCGCCCCAATCCGCCCAGCCCCAGTCCCCGTGGCGAGGCGGTCGATATCGGACCGGCGCCCGGCGGCGACATCCAGACGATCCCGGCCGCCACCGGCACCACGAAGCGGCGCCGCGGATGACGGAGAGCCAGGATCAGGTCTGGCTGCTGGAGCCTGAAGCAGCCCCGGAAGATAGCTGGTGGCAGGGCCGACCGATCTGGCAGGTGGCGGTGACCGCGCCGAGCGCCGCCTTTGCGCGGCTGGAAGCGGAGCGCTGGGCGCTCGACCAGATGCCGCGCCATCACATCGGGAACGAGAGCCCGGCGCTCAATGCCGGCTTCATCGACCAGCGGCTCTACCGCGCCCGCGCCTTGGCCGAAACGGAAGGCCCGCGTCCGGAAGAATTCGACTCCTCGCCGGTCCTGGTCCTCGCCGGACCGATGGCCTCCCTCGCCGGCTCATAGGCGGGATCGCGCAACGGGGATCGCGCGGCCGGATCCGGATCGGCATCTCCGGCTGGCGCTACGCGCCCTGGCGCGGCCGGTTCTATCCCGAAGGGCTGAGGCAGAAGGACGAGCTCGCTTTCGCCTCGGCCAAGTTCGGCGCCATCGAGATCAACGGCACCTTCTACTCCTTGCAACGGCCGGAGGATTTCGAGCGCTGGGCCGCGGCGACGCCGGCGGGTTTCATGTTCGCGGTGAAGGGGCCGCGCTACATCACGCATATGCTGAAGCTGCGGAATGTCGAGGCGCCGCTGGCGAATTTCTGCGCCAACGGGGTGCTGGCCCTCGGCCCGAAGCTCGGCCCGATCCTCTGGCAGTTTCCGCCCAACTTCCGCTACGACCGGGAGAAGCTCGAGGGCTTCTTCCGCCTGTTGCCGCGCGACACCGAGACCGCCGCACGGCTGGCGCGCCGGCACGACCACCGCGTGGACGGCCGCACCCGCTTTGCGATCGATCGCAACCGGCGCCTGCGGCATGCGATCGAGATCCGGCATGACAGTTTCCGCGCGCCCGACTTCATCGCCTTGCTGCGCAAGCACCGCGTGGCGCTGGTCTGCGCGGACACGGTCGAATGGCCGCTGGCGATGGACCTCACGGCGGATTTCGTCTATTGCCGCCTGCACGGGTCGGAAGAGCTCTATGTCAGCGGCTACGACGACCCGGCGCTGCGCCGCTGGGCGGCCCTGGTCTCGGCCTGGGCCAAGGGACAGGATCCGCGCGCGGCGGAGCACATCTCGCCCGAACCCGCGCCGGCGCGGCAAAGCCGCGACGTCTTCGTCTTCTTCGACAACGATGCCAAAGTGCGCGCACCGGTCGATGCCGCCCGACTGATGGAGATCATCGGCACTTAAGCCGCTGATTTTGCGGTTGAAGGGTGGGAGCGCTCCGAATCAGTTCTGTGTGGAACGAATCCCGCGTCGGCGACTTGTGTTTTTGGGCAATCGGACGAGCAAAGCTGCCGGTTTTCCCCACCGGCATCGACGAGCGCTTAAGAATCCCCCTCTGGGCGCTCACTGGAGTTGCGTCCCCGGAATCCCCTCCGGCGCGCACGGCTCGCCGCTTCGCCCGCGGGCTTCCGGCCGGTCCGGGTCAAACCGGAACGGCCGGATGTACCGCACTGGAACCGCCTCAACCGATCCTACTGAGCCCCTCCCCGGCGACGCGGAGGGGTTCTTCTTTGGCCACGTCCGTGCCGTCGCAGCCGCCGGCGGCGCGGAGGATGTCGGCGATCGCCTCCCGGACGGGGCCCGGCAGAAGCCAGATCGCGCCGCGTTCGGCGAAAGCTTCTTCCAGGACCGGTCGATGGGTTTCGATCACGCCGCGCAGCGTCTCAAGCGCGTTCAACCGCGCATCGTTCTTGTTGTTCACTGACATCATTCCTCGAAAGGCGCGACGACTGAGAGGTGCACTGAGCTGCATCGCCCCCGGAAGTCCGAGGTCCGGCCGTCGGCGTGCTGCATATAACGCCTCAACCCGCGAAAACAACCGGAAGCACCGACGAATCCGCGCGCGCGAAATCGGGATGCCGGGCAACCGCGATTGCCCTCCGGCATTGATCCGGCATGAGGCAAACGATCCTTCGCGGTACCTGCATCGCCCTCGTCCTCGCCGTCGTGCCGATGGCGGCGGCGATGGCCGACGAGACCTATCCGCCGGGCACCGAATGCGCGAACCTGCGCACCATCGCCGAGCGCCTGCTCTGCGGACGCCAGGAGCTGAAGCGCGGCGATGCCGGCGTGCAGCAGCAGAACGTGCCGCCTCCGCCCTATGACGGCTACAGCCCGGATCCGGACGAGGCACAGCCGCCGCCGGGTGTCTCGCCCACGGTGCCGAACCCGGCCGTGCCGGGAAGCCCCGCCGCCCAGCCGGTCGCTCCGCAGCAGCCTTGACGCGGCGCCCTCGGCGGGCGCTGCTATAGTGAGCGCTGCTATGATGGCGACCGCATCCGCAAGGGCCCTGCCATGCCGAAATCGGACGACCCGTTCATCGCCGCGCTCTGGGACAGCCTGGTCGGCGCGAAACTCGGGCCCGGCGGCATCGACAAAGAGTGGAGCGAGATGCCGGTCCGCACCCGCAACCGCTTCACCAAGGCCGTGCGCCAGGCGATGCAATCGCCGGCGGCCCTCGCGGTCGCTCCGGCACCGTCGAAGAACGCGCGCCGCTGAAGAGCCGCGCCGCGCCCGCATGGACAGATCCGCATGGACCGCAACGACACCGAGCGCGCCGCCAGGTTCCTGGTCGAGCGACGCGGCGTGGAACAGGCCAAGCAATGGGCGGCGGAGCGCGCGCTCGCGACGGCCGATGCCGAAGATCGCGCGGAATGGCTCCGGATCCTGCAGGCCATCATCGATCTCAGCCCCTCGCCCGGCGCAGACACACCGTTGAATTGATCCCGGGGGGATCGTCGCCACGAGAGTCGGACCGGAACCCGCAGGCGAGCAGATCCTTGGTCCGCCGTGAGCGAGAGGAACGCCCATGCCTGACGGCAGTGCAAAGATCGACAGCCGCACATTGCGGACGCATATTCTGGATGCCGGCAAGGAAATCGCGGAGATCAAGCGGCAGATCGCCGAACGCAAGCGCTTTTCGATCCCCACTTTCGCCTTGGAAGAGGCGCTCGCCGAGGCCATGGCGGCACGCGCGGTGCTGCAGGCCCGGCTGACGCGGCGAGAACCGACCTAGGAAAACGCCGCTTCGGCGGAAACGCTACTGGAAGCACACCGCCGGCAGGACAAGCGATCTCGCCGCCCGCGCAATCGTGCTGGCTCCGCGCGCGTCAGAAGCGAAGCTGCGGTCCCGCGTAATGAAATCTTTCCGGCTCTTACCAAGTTCACTTCCGACTGCCACGATTAACCGTCTTCGGGAGTGCGAAAGCACGCGCTGGCGGCTAAGATTTTCGCCCTTAGCGTGAAGGGGAGATCGCGATGAAGAAGCTGCTCCTAGTTTTTGCGTGCATCGTCGCGCTGGCGGCTTGCACATCGGCTGCGTCGGCGGTGACGATCACCTTCGACCTGCATGGAATCGTAGAGGGCGCCGGCGGCGACCTGACGAAGTTGAGGCCGGGGGATCCTGTGGACGTAAAGGTTACGCAGCAGGTCCAGTCCGTAAACAATTCCGACCCGAGCCATCCACACTTCAAAGGCGACATCGTGTTCACCGTCGGAGACATGGGG
>DASZYM010000377.1:0-3249 GCA_035545355.1 Dongiaceae bacterium | reverse complement strand
TCCCGGGCTTCGGCCTGCTCGCCGACCAGTTCAAGGAACCGGCGATCAACATCTGGAAATACGACGCCAACAGCCTGGCGCCGGCGATGTTCGGCCCGGCCAAGGTGCCGCTGAAGCCCTTCGCCGGAACGATCGGCCTGGCGCCGGCCGAACCCGGCCATCATTCGGTCGTCCCGCCGCGCCGGGTCGGCGGCAATATGGACATCCGCGACCTCGCCAAAGGCTCCGAGCTCTACCTCCCGGTCGAGGTCAAGGGCGCCCTTTTCTCCCTGGGCGATACCCATGCCGCACAGGGCGACGGCGAAGTCTGCGGCACCGCGATCGAAAGCCAGCTCGACGTGGTCGTGAAGCTCGAGCTAGTGAAGAAGGCGAACCTGAAGTTCCCCCAGTTCCGCACGCCCGGCCCCGTCACCCGCCATCTCGACGAGAAGGGCTACGATGTCACCACCGGCATCGGCGCCGACCTGATGGAAGGCGCCAAGGCGGCGGTGAGCGGCATGGTCGATCTGCTCACGAAGCGCCACAACATCGCCCCGGTCGAGGCCTACATGCTCTGCTCGGTCTGCGGCGATCTCAGGATCAGCGAGATCGTCGACATGCCGAACTGGGTGGTATCGTTCTACTTCCCGCGGGTGGTGCTGGAGTGACGATTGCAGATGTTTCCTAGTCGTCATGGTCCGCGAAGGCGGACCATCCACGAGTTTGCCTCCACGTCCTCCGAACGAGCCGCCGCCAAACTCGTGGATCCTCCGCCTTCGCGGAGGATGACGAATCCAGTGGGGTGAAAGGCGTGACCACCCCCCTCCTCAGCGTCTCCAATCTCACCGTCGCCTTCGCCTCACCGACCGGCGCGGTGCGGGTGGTCGAAGGGCTGAGCTTCGACCTCCACCAGGGCGAAACCCTCTGCATTGCCGGTGAATCCGGCTCGGGCAAATCGGTGACGGCACTCTCGCTGATGGGGCTGCTGCCGAAGCCCGGCGGCCGCATCGTCTCCGGCACGGCGACGTTCGAGGGCCGCGACCTCTTCGCGCTGCCGGAGCGCGAGATGGCGGACATCCGCGGCAACGACATCGCGATGATCTTCCAGGAGCCGATGACCTCGCTGAACCCGATCCTCACCATCGGGAAGCAATTGACCGAGAGCCCGATCCGTCATCTCGGTCTCTCTCGGGCCGATGCCGAGAAGCGCGCCATCGAGGCGCTCGACGCCGTCCGCATCGCCGAACCCAAGCGCCGCCTGAAGCAGTACCCGCACGAGCTCTCCGGCGGCATGCGGCAGCGGGTGATGATTGCCATGGCGATGTCCTGCCGGCCGAAGATCCTGATCGCCGACGAGCCGACCACCGCCCTCGACGTGACGGTACAGGCGCAGATCCTGCGCCTGATGAAGGATCTCCAGCGCGAAACCGGCACCGCGATCATCCTGATCACCCATGACATGGGCGTCGTTGCGGAGACCGCCGACCGCGCGGTGGTCATGCGCCGCGGCCGTGCCGTCGAGACCGGCACCGTCAGCCGCATCTTCGAGCGGCAGGAGCACGAATATACGAAGGCGCTGCTGGCCGCCGTGCCGAAATTCGCCGACGGCGCCAAGGCGCCCGCGCCCATCGCCGGCAAGGAACCGCTGCTGAAAGTCGATGACCTCATCGTCCGCTTCGACGTGCGCGGCGGCGGCATCCTCCCCCGCGTCACCCAGCGCGTCCATGCCGTCGAGAAGATCTCCTTCGATCTGAAGCCGGGCGAGACCCTGGCCTTGGTCGGCGAGTCGGGCTGCGGCAAGTCCACCACCGGCAAGGCGCTGCTTCAGCTCGTGCCGAGCCAGGGCAGCATCCGCTGGCACGGGGAGGCGCTCGGCAGCAATCACGGCGGCGTCAAAGCCTGGCGCCGCAATCTGCAAATGATCTTCCAGGACCCGATGGCCTCGCTGGACCCGCGCATGACGGTCGGCGAGCTGGTCGCCGAGCCGCTGGTGATCCACGGCCTGGCCTCCGGCCGCGAAATACGCGACCGCGTCAGCGCCCTGTTCACCCGGGTCGGCCTGACGCCGGAGCACATGGCCCGCTATCCCCATGAGTTCTCCGGCGGCCAGCGTCAGCGCATCTGCATCGCCCGCGCGCTCGCCCTGGGGCCGCAGGCGATCGTCGCCGATGAATGCGTCTCGGCCCTCGACGTCTCGATCCAGGCGCAGATCCTGGAGCTGATGAAAGAGCTGCAGGACGAATTGGGCGTCGCCTATCTCTTCATCTCCCATGACATGGCGGTGGTCGAGCAGGTCAGCCACCGCATCGCCGTCATGTATCTCGGCCAGATCGTCGAGATGGGCCCCTCAAAGGCCGTGCTGGGCAACCCGCAGCATCCTTACACCCGGAAGCTGCTCTCGGCGGTGCCCATCCCCGACCCGTCCCGCCGCCATTTCGAGCGCGAAGCCTTGGAAGGCGAAGTCCCCAGCCCCTTCCGCCCGGTCGACTACACACCCCACTACGTCACGCTGCAGGACATCGGTGGCGGGCATCTGGTGGCGGCCGCTTAGCGTCGACGCGTCTCAGGCAGATCGATGACCCTCACCCCTACCCTCTCCCTACGGGCGAGGGAGTCCAGCGAGCACGTCACGACCACTCGGTGAACCCCTTCCCCCGTGGGGGGAAGGCAGGGATGAGGGTCTTATAGGCGCCTGAGACGCGTCAGGATTGACACTCTGTTAAACTGCTCCGGCTATCATTGAGTCGGGGAGAAACACCGATGTCCGATCGCGACTGGACCGACCAGGCGATCCGCAAGATCGAGGCGGATTTCACGCGGTCCGCCGACACCCATCTGGAGCGGCTGGACCTGCCGGCTTTGGGCGGCATCGCGGTCTATCTGAAAGACGAGTCCACCCACCCGACCGGCAGCCTGAAACATCGCCTCGCCCGCTCACTCTTCCTCTATGCGCTCTGCAACGGCTGGATCGATGCCGGCAGCCTGTGCGTCGACGCTTCCTCCGGATCGACCGCGATCTCCGAAGCCTATTTCGCTCGCCTGCTCGGCTTGAAGTTCGTCGCGGTCATGCCGCGCTCGACTTCGCCGGAGAAGGTGGCGCAGATCGAGTTCTATGGCGGCCGATGCCACTTCGTCGATGACGCCGCCGCGGTCTATGACGAGAGCCGCCGCCTCGCGAACGAAGCCGGCGGCCACTATCTCGATCAGTTCACCTATGCCGAGCGCGCGACCGACTGGCGCGGCAACAACAACATCGCCGAGGCCATGTTC
>DASZYM010000376.1:0-11278 GCA_035545355.1 Dongiaceae bacterium | reverse complement strand
GGCGGTTCTCGAACTCTCGTGCCGGGCCGATGCGGAGGGCTGGGCGCATGGCATGCAGCTTCATCCCGACGGGCAGGCGGATTTCATCAGCTATCGGGTCGCGGAGCTGCCCTTCGCCGTCCGATGGATGTCGCGGACCGGTGACCAGGATGCGCTCGGCCTGATCCTGCCGGCGACCGCGGGCGTCGAGGGCTTCACCGCGGAGAAGGCGAAGGGTCGCCTCGTGACGCTCGAGGCGGGCGGCACCCGTTCGTTCCACTATCGATGCGGCGCGCTCGACGCTGCGGAGGCGCGGGCCTTTGCCGCGCATATGGGCAGGGCTTAGAGGGCAACTCAGGAAGTCACAATGATCACCACCAGCGAGAAGCGGCTGAGCTCGGCCTTCACCACGATCGATTTCGACCGGCCGGGCAAGCAGATCGGCCAGATCATGTTTCCCCATTCGCCGGACGACGATGCCTGGGGCGTCACCCAAGTGCCGATCGCGGTCATCGCGCATGGCGAAGGCCCGACCGTCATCCTCGAAGGCGGCAATCATGGGGACGAATATGAGGGGCCGATCGTCATCGGCGAGCTCGCCCGCGACCTCGACCCGGCGGAGGTCCAGGGCCGGCTGATCCTGATGCCCTCCAACAATGTCCATGCCGCGATGGCGGCGCGCCGCACCTCGCCGGTGGACGGCCTGAACTACAATCGCACCTTTCCGGGCGATCCTTTCGGGTCGATCACCGAACAGATCTCCGCTTACATCACCGACTACATCTTCCCGCTGGGCGACGCTTTCCTGGACCTGCATTCCGGCGGATCGTCCCTGGACATCCTGCCCAGCGCCATTATCGAGCCGACCCGCAATGCGGCGCTCGCCGCCCGCAATGCCGCGGCGGCGCGCGCCTTCGATTCGCCGAACACCGTCGTGGTCGGCAATCTCGGCGACCCGCGCACCGCCACCGCGACGGCCTGTCGCGCCGGGCTGACCACGGTCGGGACCGAGATGGCCGGCGGCGGGCGAGTCTCGATCGACGCTCTGGCGCTCTGCCGGCGCGGCACGCGCAACGTGCTCGCGCATCTCGGCGTGATCGACCGCAAGCACCAGACCGTTGAGAATCCGGACGGAAGGACCTTCGAGCTCAAAGGCGCCTCGGCCTATGTCTATGCCGGGATGGACGGCGTGTTCGAGCCGTTCCACAAGCTCGGCACGCGCGTCTCGGCCGGTCAGGCCGCCGGTCGTATCCACACCATCTGGCGGCCGGGCCAGGCGCCCGAGGTCGTGCACTATGCCTGCGACGGCATTGTCTTCGCCCATCGGCAGCCGGGGCGTGTGAAGCCCGGCAATTGCTGCGCCGTCGTCGCGGCGCCGTTGTGAACGGGGTGCCCCGGCGATGATCTCTCTCGACGACATTCTCGCGGCGCGCACACGCATTGCGCCCTTCACCCGCGTGACTCCGGTCATGCCGGTCGCGGCGATGCGCGCGCCTTTACCCCTGCCGGCGGACGTCGTCTTCAAGCTCGAACTCTTCCAGGTGACCGGCTCCTTCAAGGCGCGCGGCGCGATGAACCGCTATCAGGCGGATCGCGACGGAATCCCGGCGGCCGGCATCGTGACGGCCTCCGGCGGCAACCATGGCCTTGCGGTCGCGCGCACGGCCCATGCCGCCGGCACCCGCGCGACGATCTTCGTCCCGAGTGCCGTGCGCCCGGAGAAGGTGGAGAAGATGCGCGGTTGGAATGCCGATGTGCGCATCGTCGGCGACGAATGGAGCGTCTCGAACGAAGCGGCGCTGGCCTTCGCCGGCGAGACCGGCGCGGTCTACTTCCATCCTTTCGCCGATCCGCTGGTGGTGGCCGGGCAGGGGACCTTGGGCATCGAGATCGTCGAGCAGATCCCCGATCTCGATGCCATCGTGGTGGCGATCGGAGGCGGCGGCTTGATCGCCGGCCTCGCGACCGCGGTGAAGGCGCTGAAGCCCGAGATCCGCATCATAGGGGTCGAGCCGGAAGGCTCGCCGACATTGCTGGCCTGCCTGCAGGCGGGGCGGAAGGTGCGGCTCGATGCGGTGACGTCGCGGGTCGCGACCATGTCCTGTCGTGAGACGGATCAGCGCATCTATGACATGGTGCGCGCCAAGGTGGACGAGATCGTCCTGGTCTCCGACGATGCCATGCTCGAGGCCAGCCGCTGGCTGTGGTCGGAATTCGGCATCGCCGCCGATCTCTCCGGCGCGGCCTCGGTCGCGGCTCTCCGCCTTTGGCCGGAGCGGTTGCGGAACACGCGCCGGGTCTGCGCGCTGGTCTGCGGCGCGGGCTCCGACGGGATCGGGGGCTGAGCATGGCGCAGGCACGACCGTTGCGGATCCTGGTCGCCGGCGCCGGACTGTTCGGCTGCGAGCATCTCGACCGGTTGACGCGGCGCGCGGATGTGCAGGTGGTTGGGGTCGCCGATCCCCGCGATGACGCGCGCGACCGCATCAGGGCCACGTATGGCGCTCCCGAGCTTTTCCCCGATGCGCTCGAGATGTTGGAACGCGTTCCGGCGGATGGGGTGGTCATCGCGACGCCATCGGCCACTCACGTCGCGCTCACCTTGAAGGCGCTGGAACGCGGCCTCTCGGTGCTGCTCGAAAAGCCGGTGGCGCCCAGCCCAGCGCTTGCCGACCGTCTCGCCACGGCGGCAGAAGAGAAAGGGCGGCTGGTATTGCCCGGCCATGTCCTGCGATTCTCCAAGGACCATCGGCGCGTGGCGGAGATCGTCGCCTCCGGCGCGATCGGTCGGCCGATCTATGTGAACTCGCGGCGCTATCGCGATGACAGCCACGCGACGCGCTACAGCGATGTCGATCCGGTCCTGATGACCCTGGTCCACGACATCGATCTGGCGCTCTGGTTCGCCGGCGCGCCGTTCCGATCGGCGCGGGCCTATCGCAAGCCCGGCGACTTTCGCTCGATGACCGTGGCGACCTGCGTTACCCGAAGCGGAATCATCTGTGATCTGCGCACCGCCTGGACCTTTGCCTCGGGCGAACTGCCCGCCGACCGTGTCGAGGTCGTCGGCGACCAGGGCAGCGTGGAGCTCGAACTGGGCCGTGGACTCAGTCTGTTCAGCGGCGGAACGCGGCAGGCGATCGCCCTGGATCCGACCGATGACGCCCTGGCGAACGAGCAGGCGCATTTCCTGGACTGCCTGCGCGATCCGGCGCGCAAGCCGGCGCTCACCCTGGGCGATGCCGCGGCCGGCTTGCGCCTGGCCGAAGCACTCCTGCAGTCGATCGACACCGGCCGAAGCGTCGAGGTTGGCGGATGAAGCTCGCCGATGCGCATATGCACCTCTTCCCGCAGGGCTATCGCCGGACCGGACATCGCAGCCTGTTCGGTGCGCATGAGCTCGAGGCCTATGACGCCCTGCGCGCGAGCCACGGCATCGAGCGCGCTCTGGCGATCGGCTACGAGACCGATGGGCTGGATCCCGACAACAACAGTTATCTGCGCCGCCTGGCCGGCGAGCATGACTGGCTCTGCTCCCTGGCCTATGTCGAGGCCGGCTCGGATCCGGAACCCGAGACGATCGAGCGGCTGCTGCACGACGGTCACTGCGGCCTTGCGATCTATGCGCCGGGCGCCGCGCAGGCTCAGGTCGTGCGCCGCTGGCCGCGTCCGATCTGGGATCTGCTGGGGGTCAGGGGCGCATTGGTCTCGTTCAACGCGCGTCCGGAAGCGATCCAGCTCCTGCTGGGGCTGGTGCGCGAGGCACCCGATGTCGCCTTCCTCTTTTCGCATCTCGGCCTGCCGGGACAAATTTCGGCGGACATGACGGTCTCGGCGCTGCGCGCGCGGCTCGCGCCGCTCCTGAGCCTGGCCGGATGCTCCAACGTGTTCGTGAAGGTCTCCGGTCTCTATGCAACCAGCGAACCGTCGCATGCCTATCCCCATCGCGGCGGAGAGGCGGCCTTGCGCATGTTGCTCGATGCCTTCGGCCCGCGGCAATGTCTCTGGGCCTCGGATTTCGCCCCGGCGCTCGATTTCGTCTCGTTTCCGCAGACCATCGACATCGCCGCTCTCGATGCGTTGGCGCCGGCGGACCGCGCTTTGGTCTTCCGCGACAATCTGGTTCGCCTGCTCGACGCCTTCGATTGACAGCATCGTCGCGCTGGGAGCAGGCTCGCCGCCACGTACCGGGGATTCTGCGAGACTTGGCCCGCTGCCATGAATGCACCTGAATGACGCTGCGCGCATTCCAGATCGATACATTCACAGGCAAGGTCTTCGGCGGCAATCCGGCGGTTGTCGTTCTGGTTCCGGACTGGCCCGACGATGCGTCCCTCGCGGCGATCGCCCGAGAGCATAATATTTCGACCACCGCTTTCCTGCGCGTCGCCGGAGGCAGCTCCGAGATCCGCTATTTCCTGCCGATCGGCGAGGTGCCGCTGGTCGGGCATGCATCGCTCGCCGCGGCCTATGTCCTGTTGCGCATCCTGCAGCCGGGGCTGGATTCCGCGAATCTGCGATTCCGCGCCGGGAGTTTGCGCGTCGCGGCCACCGCGGAGGGAGGCGTTGCCATAACGCTCCCGGCCAGGCCGGCACAACCTTGCGCCGCGCCTGAAGGACTCGCGGCTGCGCTGGGCGTTCCGATCGTCGAGGCCCGAGTCAACGAGGCGCAATACTTCGCGGTGCTTGCGGATCAGGCGGCGGTGGCGCGGGCTGAGCCCGACATGAACGCGCTCATGGAGCTGGACCGCGACGGGGTCGTGGTGACGGCGCATGGCGAGGGCTGCGACTTCGTCTCGCGCGCCTTCGCGCCGAAGGAGGGGCTGCCTGAGGATCCGGTTTGCGGCTCGGCGCATCTGGCCTTGGTGCCGTATTGGTCGGAGCGGCTCGGCAAGACCCGGCATCGCGCGCTGCAGCTTTCGCCCCGCGGCGGCGCGCTCGACTGCGCGCTCGAGGGCGATGCCGTGTCTCTCGCCGGACGCTGCGCGCTCTACATGGAAGCGACGATCAGCGTCTAGCTAGACGATCGCCAGGGCGGCGGCGTGGTCCGCCTGGATGAGGTGCGCGAGCGTGCGCAGCGCGCTCTCGACCCGGCGCTGATCGGGCTCGGCGCAGAGGCAGATGCGCACGCCGCCCGGATCCTGCCCCGGCATCACCACGAAAGCGTCGCCCGGCGTCACCGCGACGCCGTTGGACAGGGCGTCGGCGACGAAGACGGCGTTGCGCATGTCCGAAGGCAGGCGCAGCCAATAATGCATCGAGCTCGGCGCCGACCCTTCGCGGCCCAGGATCGAGGCGGCGAGCTTCTGCCGTTTTGCCGCTGCGGCGCGCTGCACCTTGATCGCCTCGCGCCCCGCGCCGCTGTTGATCATATGCGTGGTCAGCTCCAGCAGGATCGGCGACACCATGGTCGTGGTGGCGCGCATGGCCGCCCGCATCGCCTTGTGCAGCCGCGGCGGCACCGCCATGAACCCGACCCGGAGCGCGGGCGCGATCGATTTGGAGAGGCTGGTGAGATAGACTGTGATGTCCCGCGCCAGCTCGAAATAGGGCGTCGTCCGGGGCTCGATCAGGAATCCGTAGGCGTCGTCCTCGACGATCAGCACGTTATGGGCCCGCGCGATCGCGGCGATCTCCTTGCGCCGCGCGGTGCTTGCGGTCGCCGTCGTCGGGTTGTGCAGGGTCGGCATGGTATAGACGAAGCGCGGACGCCAGGCGGAGCAGGCCTGCTCGAACGCCGCCGGCACCATGCCTTCGCCGTCGATCGCGACCGGCTTCAGCCGGATGCCGGTCAGCCGTCCCGCCGAGAGCGCACCGGGCCAGGTCAGTTCCTCGGTCAGCACCGTATCGCCCGGACGCGCGAGGCCGAGGAAGATCGTCATCAACGCGGTCTGCCCGCCCGAGACGGCATAGACATCCTCCGCCGAAGCCTCGACGCCGAGTTCCTTCAGCCAGGCGGCGCCCGCCTGCCGATGGGCGATCTGGCCTTGCGCCGGCTGATAATGGGCGAGGTCGTTGAGATCGTGCCGCGCCGTCAGCGCGGCGATCGCGCTGCGCAACCGCTCGTCGGTGCCGGCGGTCAGCGGCTCGTTGAGGCTGAGGTTGATCGCATCCTCGCGCTGCATCAGCGGCAGGTAGAGCCGGTCCATCGGCCGCAGCGTCTCCTCAGTCGCGGCGCGTGCGCCATTCGCCGGCCTGCCGAGCACGAAGGTGCCGCGCCCCACCGTGGCGTCGATCAGGCCGCGCCGGGTCGCCTCGGCATAGGCGCGGGTCACCGTGCTGACCGCCACGCCGAGCCGCTTGGAGAGATCGCGATGCGTCGGGAGGCGCGACCCCGCGGGCAGGCGGCCGCTGCGGATCGCCTCTTCCAACGTGTCGGCCAGCGAGGTCGAGACGTCTCCGCGCCGCTGCAGCCAGTCGCCATACCACTCGTTCATCGTCGGTCCATCATTGTATCCAAGATCGGTACAAGTGCCGCCTCGCTGCACCATTCGTCCGGAATCGGCATGGAGAGCTGCTCTATTGGCCGCTGCCACGTTGACGTATGGGCGCTTCGGGCGTAACCTTTCACATTGTACTGTACAGCAGTACATAGCGCTACAGGGAGTCGCGACAAGAAATAAAAAGCGACTGGCTATGAACGGATGGGAGCCAAGCATGAATCGGAACATCGATCGTAAGACCCGCGCGCTTGCCGATGCCTATCGTGCCGGCAAGGTCTCGCGGCGGACCTTCGTCATGCGGTTGCTGGCGGCGGGCGTCTCGGCCCCGATCGTCGCGGGTCTGGCCCGCGAGATCCGGCCGGCGGAAGCGGCCGACCTCAAGGGCAAGGTGCGTTTCCTGGTCGGCCCCTGGTCGGACGGCGAGGTCGACCATCACAAGCACATCGCCGAGGGATTCAACGCGCTGCATCCCGACGTGGAGTTCGACTTCCGCCTCTATCAGTGGGACACGGCATCCCAGGAGATCAACACCTCGGTCGTGCAGGGCGCCCACGACATCTACATGACCACCGAGAGCTCGTATCCCGATTACGAATCCGGCAACAACTTCGCCGACCTCAGCGCGCGGATCAACGATCCGGCCTTCGCGGCGGAGAAGGCGAAATATCTCTACTGGGATCGCACCCAATCCTACGGGCCGAAGATCCTCGGCCTGCCGATCTCCTGGCATGTCGAGGACGCGCTGTTCGTCAACATGGATATGGTCGCCGCCGCCGGCTACGACGAGACCTTCGTCGACAAGTGGGAGACCTTCCACGATTGCTGCGCCAAGATGACCAAGAAGGGCTCGAGCTACGGCGCCGGCTTCGGCATCCAGATCGGCGGCTACGGCGAGTGGTACCAAGTGTTGCGCAGCGCCGGCGGCTCGTATCTGACCGACGACAAGAAGGCGCCGAACGTCAACCTGCCGAACGTCGTGGCGGCGACCGAACGCATGGCGCAGCTCTTCAAGGACGGGATCGCCCCGCCGCTCGGCACCTACAGCTATGACGCGGCACCCGCGGCCTTCGCCGCCGGCAAGCTCGGCACGCTCACCATCGACCTCGCGGCCACGACGGCGCTGCCGAACCCGGTTCCGTTCAAGTGGAAGCTGCTGCCGCATCCGCCGGGACCGGTCAGCCAGGTCAACTTCAACGACGTCACCTATTACATGGTGAACGCCAAATCCAGCGATCAGGACCTGATGTGGGAAGTCACCAAGTGGTGGACCACCGGCGAGAACGACGCCTATTGGGCCGACAATTCGGGAACCTATCCGGCGCGCACCGACGCAGCGGAGAAAGGCTACGGCAAGAACGCGGCGCCACAGCTCGCCGAAGCATTGCCGACCTATGAGAAGCACGCGGTCGGGCTCGAGAACTTCTCGCAATGGTCGGACGTCGAGAACCAGGCCGAAGCCGAGATTCAGAACTGCTATGCCGGCAAGGAATCGGCCCAGGATGCGGTCGCCAATGTCGAGAAGATCGTGAAGCATGCGGTCGGCATCTGACGTGAGGCCGTTCCGGCAGTCGATCTGATTTCCATGACCGACGCGGTCATGACCGAAGGTGGGCGTAACGCGGCGGGGCGGCTTCGGCTGAGCCCCGCCGAGCACCGCCGGCTCGCGCGGAAGGCAAGGCTCCGCCGCGAGCTCACGGGCTGGATGTTCCTCGGCCCGATGTTCCTCTGCTTCGTCCTCTTCCTGGTCGTGCCGGTCTGCGGCACGGTCTGGTGGAGCCTTCGGACCGGCAATATCGCCAGCGGCACCAGCTTCGTCGGGCTGCAGAACTTCTACGACCTGCCCGGCGTGGTCGGCGCGGGCTCGGCGATCGCCAATACGCTGATCTTCGCCGCGATCTCGGTGCCGCTGATCCTAGTGGGCGCGCTCGGCGTCGCGCTGATCCTGGCGAAGATCCGCCATGGCGGCTCGATCTATCGCTTCCTGGTCTATTTCCCCGTGCTGGTGCCGGGCGTGGTCGCGGCGCTGATCTGGCTGTTCCTGACGAATGTCGATTTCGGCCTCTTCAACAACGTGATGAAGGCCTTCGGCGCCTATCCGGTCACCTGGCTCGGCGCCGACAGCGCGCTCGGCGTGCTGGCGGTGCTCGACGTCTGGCGCAATATCGGCTACTGGGCGATGTTCTTCGTCGCCGCCATCATCGGCCTGCCGACCGAGCTCTACCAGGCGGCGGAGCTCGACGGCGCCTCGACCTGGGCCCGGTTCCGCTATCTGACCCTGCCGCTGCTGCGGCGGATCATCTTCTTCGCCGTCATCGTCTCGACGATCTGGGGATTGCAGGTCTTCGACACGGCGCTGGTGCTGACCAACGGCGGGCCCGGCACCGCCACCACCACGGTCATCTACCGGGTCTGGCTCTATGTCTTCGCCTCGAACAACAAGGTGGGCTTCGCCTCGGCGATCTCCCTGGTGCTGATCCTCGTCATCCTCGCGCTGACCCTGGTGCAGATGCGCCTGCTGCGCGACCGCCGGGGGATCGACTGATGGCGGTCGAGGCCGGCACCGGCCGCGTCGCGCCGGCCGAGCTGCGGCGGAGCGCGGTCGATCACGCCCGGGCGCGCCGGGCAAGCCGGCGGCGCAACGAGCTGCTGCGGCACCTGGCGCTGGCGGTGATCACCTTCATCCTCGTCGCGCCGTTCTATTATGTGTTCCTGGCGTCGCTGAAGAACGCGACCGAGATCTTCAGCTATCCGCCGAAGCTGCTGCCGTTCCCGCCCTTCTTCGGCAATTACAAGAAGCTGCTGTTCGACACCGGTTTCCTGCGCTGGATGTTCAATACGCTGTTTGTCGCCGGCTCGGTCACCACCTTGAAGATCTTCCTCGATTCCATGGCGGGCTATGCGCTGGCCAAGATCGACATGACCGGCAAGAAGGTCGTCTTCTTGGCGATGCTGATCCTGCTGATGGTGCCGATCGGCGCGCTGGTCGTGCCGCTCTGGGCGCTGATGTCGAGCTTCGGCCTGATCGATACCTACGCGGCCTTGATCCTGCCGCCGCTCGCCAATCCGCTGGGCGCCATCCTGATGCGCCAGTTCATCCTCGGCCTGCCCAAGGACCTGGAGAATGCCGCGCGTCTCGACGGACTGAGCGAGTTCGGAATCTACTGGCGTATCGTGCTGCCGCTGATCAAGCCGGGCCTGGTGGTGCTGGCGGTCATCATCTTCACCGACCAGTTCATGAGCTTCATCTGGCCGCTGATCGCCACGACCAGCGACGAGCTGCAGGTGCTGACGGTCGGCGTCGCCGCCTTGCGGGCGCATGGCGGCGCCAATTACGGTCTGTGGTCGGCCTCCGCCGTCATGTCGCTGATCCCCGTCGGCGTGTTCTTCTTCGTGCTGCAGCGCCAGTTCCTGGCGCGCTCCCTCGCGGGGGCGCTGAAGCAATGACCGCGACCCAACCCGCCATCGAGCTGATCGACGTCGGCAAGCATTACGGCAGCGTCTCGGTCCTGACCGGCGTCAATCTCGCGATCGCCGACGGCGAGTTCATCGCCTTGCTGGGACCGTCGGGCTGCGGCAAGAGCACCTTGCTGAAGCTGATCGCCGGCCTGGAAGAGCTGAGCGGGGGCGAGATCTATGTCGGCGGACAGCTCGCCAACTACCTGAAACCCAGCGACCGGGACGTCGCCATGGTGTTCCAGAACTACGCGCTCTACCCGCATATGACGGTGCGCGAGAATATCGGCTTCCCGCTGAAGATGCGCGGCCTCGCCAAGGAGGCGATCGGCGAGAAGGTCCAGGCCGCGGCGGCCTTCCTGCAGCTCGGCGCTCAGCTCGACCGCTTCCCGGACGAATTGTCCGGCGGCCAGCGCCAGCGCGTGGCGCTCGGCCGCGCCATCGTGCGCGAGCCCTTGGCCTTCCTGATGGACGAGCCGCTCTCCAACCTCGATGCGCTGCTCAGGGTCGAGATGCGGACCGAGCTGGTGCGGCTGCACAAGCGCGTGGGCCGGACCACCATCTATGTCACCCACGACCAGGTCGAGGCCATGACCATGGCCAACCGGATCGTGCTGATGCACAAAGGCGTCATCCAGCAGGTGGGCACGCCGAGCGAGGTCTATTCCCGCCCCGCCAACACCTTCGTCGCGACCTTCGTCGGCAGCCCGCCGATGAATCTGTTCCAGGGCCGCGTGGATTCCGCGGGCGGCTGCCGCAAGTTTGTCGGCGCCTTCGAGCTGCCCCTGGACGGCATCGCGGCGAGCGAAGGCACGGCGACCCTCGGCATCCGGCCCGAGCAGGTGCAGATCGTGCCGACCGATACGCCGCAGGCGCTGGGCGCCACGGTGGAGCTGGTCGAAAGGGTCGGCGCGGATTCCTTCGTCGTCTCGCAGATCGCGGATGGCGTCACCATCAACGCGCGGGTCGATGGCGCAAGGCAGGTCAGGGAAGGCGACCGGGTCGCGGTGCGGCTGCCGGCGGCCGAACTGCGCCTGTTCGACGCCGCCGGCCGCGCGGTGGACTAGAGCCCTGGGAGAGGCAGCATGAACGAATCGTCGAACCGGGTGCATCGCTATCATGCGGCGCATCCCACTTTCGCCGCCGAGGGAGAGACGCTGCCCTTGCCCGCGCCGCCGGCGCCGGCGCGCTATCCGCTGACCGTCTCGCCGGATCGGCGGCGGCTGCTGGATGCCGACGGCAAGCCCTTCCTGGTGCAGGGCGACACCTGCTGGTCGCTGATCGCCAATCTCGACTATGCCGACGCGGTCCGCTATCTCGACAACCGCAAGGCCAAGGGCTTCAACACGCTGCTGATCAACCTGATCGAGCACCTGTTCTCCAAGGATCCGCCGCGCGACCTC
>DASZYM010000375.1:0-1699 GCA_035545355.1 Dongiaceae bacterium | reverse complement strand
CATCGCTTCGACCGCACGGCCGACCGCCTCGCCGCTGGCTTGCGCATCGGCGGAGGACTGGCGGGCGATCTTCTCGGTCTGGGTGGCGTTGTCGGCGTTCTGCTTGATGTTGGAGGCCATCTCCTCCATCGAGGAGGAGGCCTCTTCCGCCGCCGAGGCCTGCTCGGTCGCGCCTTGGCTCAGCTCCTCCGCGCTCGACGACAGCTCCTGGCTCCCCGCCGACACGTTGTCCGACGCGCTCGACGCCTCGGAGACCACGCCCCGAAGCTGGACCACCATGCGGTTGACGTTGCCGATCAGGTCGCCGATCTCGTCGTTCGGCACCTTCTCGATGGTGCGGGTCAGATCGCCGTCGGCCACTGCCTGGGTGAGGCTGCCGGCACGGGAAAGCCCCCGGCTGATCAAGGTCGAGATCCAGATGCCGGCGCCGGCGGCGACCAGCAGCGAAACGATCACCGCGGCGAGCAGCAAGGTGCGATCGTACGAATAATCGTCCTCGGCATCCTTCTTCGACTGCTGCATGAAGGCCTCGGCTTGGCCGACGATGCCCTGGAGCTGCTCCTCGGCCTGCTTGACCAGGTCGCGCTCCTGGGTTTCGGACAGGGTCTCCGCCTGGTCGCGCCCGTCCATATTGGTCATCAGCTGGCGGATCTTGTCCTGCACGGGCAGCATCTGCTGCCAGGTGGTCTGGAACGCGGCGAGCTTCTGCTTGGACTCGTCATGGGTGACGGCGTTCAATTTGCTCTGATCGTCAACCACCTGCCCGCGCAGGTCCTGGATCTGGGCGTCGAAGGTCTGGACCTCGGTCTGGTTGTTCGCCGTGATCATGTTCTTCTCGGCGACCACCAGCGCTTCGACGTCGGTCGACATCTCCTTGGACAGCGAGACTTCCTGCGCCGCGCCATCCACCAGGTTATCGACCGAATCGCGCAGCGATCCGAGGCCGGAGATCGCCAGGACGGCGGAGGCCGCGGAGAGCGCGATCACCATGACGAAGGTCACGCCGAGTTTGAGTTTGATGGTAGCGCGCATGAAATTCTCCTAAATCAAGCGGCGTCGCGGCCGCCTTCTGGTTTGGCGGAGCGCTCCGCCGAATCCGAACTGGCGCTGATGAGCGCGACATCGGAGGATGAGAACAAGCGGGCGAGCTCGAAGATGATGACGAAGCCGTCATTGCGGCGGCCGACGGCGCTGATGTAGTCGGAGCGCCACTTGAGGCCGATCTCCGGCGCCGGCTGCAGCTCGCGCTTGTCGAGGCTGATGACCTCGATCACGCGATCGGCGACCAGGCCCAGCACCAGCGGCTTCCCGCCGACGGCGAATTCCAGCACCAGGATGCGGGTCGTCTCGGTCGCCGGCACGGCGGGAAGGCCGAGCTTCAGCCGGAGATCGATCACCGGCACGCCGCGGCCGCGGACATCGATCAGGCCGGCGAGGTAGCCCGGCGCCTCCGGGATGCGGAACATCGGCCGCATGTCCAGGATCTCCAGGACGGCGTCCACCGGCACGGCGAACACTTCCTGGCCGATCCCCAGCGTGACAAATTGCGCGTCATGGCTGGTCGCAGCGCTCGTCGCCATCCTTAGACCCTTTCGAACTCGGCGTCGCGGGCATCGGCGCCGCCGGAGGTCATGTCGAGGGCGAAGCCGCGGCCATTGGCGGCCTTGCGCGCCGGCGCCTTGGCATGGCCGTTCAGATG
>DASZYM010000374.1:0-3036 GCA_035545355.1 Dongiaceae bacterium | reverse complement strand
TCCCGTCGCGGGAGATCGCGCAGCTCTCCTACGAGTTCCGCACCCTCGGCCTCGGTTACGCCAATATCGGCGGCCTGCTGATGGAGATGGGCATCGGCTATGACAGCGACCAGGGCCGCGCGCTGACCGCCGCCCTGACCGCGATCATGACCGGCATCTCCTACGCGACCTCGGCGGAGATGGCGGGCGAGCTCGGTGCCTTCCCGAGCTACGGCAAGAACAAGGACGCGATGCTCCGCGTCATCCGCAACCATCGCCGCGCCGCCTATGGCGCGACCGGCGGCTATGAGGGCCTGTCGGTCCTGCCGGTGCCGCTCGACATCGCCAATTGCCCCGACAAGGCGATGGTCGCGGCGGCGCAGCACGCCTGGGACAAGGCGCTCGAGCTCGGCAACGAGCACGGCTATCGCAATGCCCAGGCGACGGTGATCGCGCCGACCGGCACGATCGGCCTGGTCATGGATTGCGACACCACCGGCATCGAGCCCGACTTCGCGCTGGTGAAGTACAAGAAGCTCGCCGGCGGCGGCTATTTCAAGATCATCAACCGCACCGTCCCCGACGCCCTCGCCACCCTCGGCTACCAGCCGAGCGAGATCGAGGAGATGGTGCGCTATGTGGTCGGCCACGCCACCTTGCGCGGCGCGCCGGGCATCAACCACCAGACCCTGAAGGCCAAGGGCTTCACCGACGCCGCGCTCGAATCCCTGGAGAAGGCGATCGAGACCGCCTTCGACATCCGCTTCGTCTTCAACAAGTACACGCTCGGCGAAGGCTTCTGCCGCGAGGCCTTGGGCTTCACCGAGGCCGAGCTCAACGAGCCGACCTTCGACATGCTGGCGGGCCTCGGCTTCTCCAAGGCGGATTACGAGGCCGCCAACACCTTCGCCTGCGGTGCGATGACCCTGGAAGGCGCGCCCTTCCTGAAGGAAGAGCACCTGCCGGTCTTCGACTGCGCCAATCCCTGCGGCAAGAACGGCAAGCGCTACCTCTCGGTCGAGAGCCATATCCGCATCATGGCGGCGGCGCAGAGCTTCATCTCCGGCGCCATCTCCAAGACCATCAACATGCCGAACCGCGCGAGCGTGGGCGCCTGCAAGGACGCCTACATGCTCTCCTGGAAGCTCGGCGTGAAGGCCAACGCGCTCTACCGCGACGGCTCGAAGCTCTCGCAGCCGCTCGCCTCCCAGGTTCTGGGCGACGAGGACGCGGTCGAGGACGTGGTGGAGGCGACGCCCGCCGCCCGCGCGCCGATCGTCGCCGAGCGGATCGTGGAGCGCGTCATCGAGCGGGTGATCGAGAAGGTCGCCGAGCACGAGCGCGAGCGCCTGCCGGAGCGCCGCAAGGGCTACACCCAGAAAGCGATCGTCGGCGGCCACAAGGTCTATCTGCGGACCGGCGAATACGAGAACGGCAAGCTCGGCGAGATCTTCATCGACATGCACAAGGAAGGCGCCGCCTTCCGCAGCCTGATGAACAACTTCGCCATCGCCATCTCGATCGGCCTGCAATACGGCGTGCCGCTCGAGGAATATGTCGAGGCCTTCACCTTCACCCGCTTCGAGCCCAACGGCATCGTCGAGGGCAACGACGCGATCAAGATGGCGACCTCGATCCTCGACTACATCTTCCGCGAGCTCGCCGTCTCCTATCTCGGCCGCAACGACCTCGCCCATGTGAAGCCGGACGACCTCGACTTCGACGCCATGGGCTCGGGCCAGTCCGAGACCGCCTCCAAGGAGAACGACAAGGCCGAGCGTGGTCTGGATGCGGTCAAGAAGATCGCCTCGGCCGGCTTCGTGCGTTCGAACCTGGTGCTGTTCCGCAATGTCGGCAACACCGCGCTGGCGCACGACCATCATCACGACCATGACCACGCGCCGGTGATCGAGCGCCACGGCGCGCCGGCCAGCGGCGGGGTGGTGATGGAGTATAACGGCGCCCCGGTCTCGGCCGGCGTCGCGCTCGCCGTCGAGACCGAGATCGCCGCGACCGTCACCGCCTCGGTCGGCGTGGCCTCCGCCCGCGCGGTCGACGACCGCCTGGCGCGGATCCGCGAGGCCCGGGTGAAGGGCTACGAGGGCGATTCCTGCGGCGAATGCGGCAACTTCACTCTGGTGCGCAACGGCACCTGCATGAAGTGCACCACCTGCGGCTCCACCAGCGGCTGTAGCTGATCGGCTGTCCCCGATCGTCTCACCGCTGTTGCATCGGGCCCCGGAGAGCGATCTCCGGGGCCCGAACCATTTGGGGGGAAACACTCCTCGTCGACCGTTATTCGCGCGACCGATTCCCGGACACGATCTCGAACCGAGCGTCGCCTCCGTCGGCGAACAGCCGCACCTCGTGTCCGTCATCGAACGCCAGGAGCAGGCTTTCGCCATCAGCGCCGACCTGCCGCACGGTCATGCCGACCAGATGCAGCAGGCTCGGCAGCGGCGCCTTCTCCGGCACGGCGCGGCCCAGCATGTCGGTCTGAACGCGGTGTTCCACATCGCCGCGGATGTTAATGCGGGCGCCGCCGTCGAAGCGGAGTTCGGTATGAGATTTGCCGAAGGTGACTTCGGTCAACTCCTTGCCGATCAAGAAAGTGCAGCCGTCGCGCGTGGGAAGGGGCGGCATGTTGACCTCGCGGGAGTGGCCCAGCAGGTCAACCGCTGGCGGCCTCCTCCGATCCATCGTCGGATTGATGCCGAATGCCCCTCGCGTTGATGCGGCAACACCATATGGCCCTGGTGATATAGCCGGTGCGATTGCGCTCAACGACACCCGATGCGATCAGGTCGTCGCGGGTGCCTTCGAAGTCGATGTCTTCATCATAGACCTCGACCGGCAGCCCCTCGACGAGGGTGATCGTCTCCCCGCTGGTGGCGACCTTGGTGTCATGCGCGGACAGCGCCACCAGGTCGGTCCCGATCAATTCGTTGAAGTCGACCTGAAATCGCGGTCTCATAGCAGGTGGCTCCGATCCTCCCCCGGGCCTTCGAGGCGCCAGTTTAGCACGGCGGAGAGCGTTCAGCGCCCTGGCAGATGCAC
>DASZYM010000373.1:0-2678 GCA_035545355.1 Dongiaceae bacterium | reverse complement strand
GCTGCCGGTCGAGGTCACGGTGCCGCTGCTCCGACTCTATGCGCTGCACGAGGAGGCGGTGCGCAAGCTGGCGCTGGCCGCCAACATCCCGGCGGGCGCCGTCGTCGGTGCGTTGAGCGCGGTCGAGACCGCGGCGGACCGTGCGATCGACACGATCGAGAGCGCGATGGGGATCACGCGGGAGAGGCCGCTCGAACCGGCGGCGGAACCAGCGATGGCCGTAACACCCAAAGCCGCGGCCCAACCGACGTCATCATCGTCGCCTGAGACCCCGGCGGCACCGAGGACGCCGCCCCAGCCGACGACGACTCAGATCGCGGATTCGGCGCCTCTGCCGCGCTGACGCTGGGACATGTATTTGATGTTGACCGCGCGGAGCTGCGTCGCGGTCGTCGCGGTCAGCGCATCAAGCAGGCGCACCTCCCGCGGCGTGCCCGGCGCGAAACGGCGCGCCCGGATGTCGGCCGCGAGGCGCTTGCGCGCCGCCGGGAGATCGTCGCCGATCGGCTCCTCGTAGAGACCCTGGATCGCCTTCAGCTCGGCATGGTCCGCGGCCGTGCCGCCGCGCAGCTCGACCTCGGCGATCGCCATCGCGCGGGCCGCCATCAGCGCCGCCAGTTTCGCCTCGCCATCGAGCTTGCCGAGCACCTGATCCTGCAAAGCCTGTTGCGCCATGTTCAGGAGATCGGCGGCGCCGGGTCGCGGCAGCATGGTCAACTCCCCTTCGTCATCTTGGGCAGGTCGCTCAAGAGGTCGTACTCGCATTCGATGGCGCGCAAGCCCGTCAGCGCCAGGTCGAGCGAGGGCTCCTGGCCCGAGGCATGGCGCTCGCCTTGCTGGAGCGCGATGATCGCCCAGCGGATCGGCGCGATCGCCTCCCAGTAGCGCACCCGCGCGTCATCGACGGGACGGCCGGTGCCTTCCGCATAGCCGGCATAGAAGGCGGCGCGGGAACCGATGCCGCCGGCTTCGTTCTCGGTCGCGCCGAAGCGCCAGCAGCGGGCGCAGAACCAGCCGAGATCCTCATAGGGGTCGCTCCAGCCGGCAAACTCGAAATCGAGGATGCCGGTGAGGCGACCGCCATCGACCATGTAGTTGCCGGTGCGAAAGTCGCGGTGACAGAGCGTCAGGCGGGTGATCGGCGGCGCCAGCTCTTCCATGCGGTTGATCGCGTATTCGAGCACGGGATGCGGCTCGGGCAGCGCGTCGAGCGCCTTGCGGTAATGCGCGGCGCGCTGGACGATCAGATCGAGGCCGACCTCCGGCAGGAAGGCGAGCGAGGCCGAGAGCGTGTCGGTCGGCAGGACGGTGTGCAGCTTCGAGAGTTCGAGGCCGAGCCGGTTGGCCAGCACGTCGCCTTGCTCCGGTTCGAGGCTGCGCAGCACGCGGCGACCCTGGGCGACACCCTTGACCCGCCGCATCACGTAGAACGGCCGGCCGATCAGCGCGCCGCTCGGCTCCAGCCAGAGCGGCTGCGGCACCGTGACCCCCATCTCGTAGGCCGCGGAGATCAGCGCAAATTCCTCGGCCCGCGGCCAGCTCTCGGCGATGCCGGATGGGGCGTCGCTGCGCAAGACCGCTTCATGCAGGCCGGCCATCGGACCGTCCGCGATCTCGACATCGATCGCCCAATTGTCCTGGATCGCCCCGCCGGTGAGGCGGCCGACCACCGTCACGGCCGCGTCGCTCGCCCCGGCGGCGCGGGCGATGAAGGCGGCGATGGCCTCGGGATTGCTGAGGGTCATGCGTTCACTGCGTCATGCACGCTACAGATACGTCATCGCCGGGCTCGACCCGGCGATCTTTATCCGTGAGCACGAGATGCCCGGGTCAAGCCCGGGCATGACGGAATGCGGAACCGTCATCCCCACTGCCAGAAGTCCCGGCCTTCGGCGAGGAAGTGCTTGGCCATCAGCATCTTGTGCACTTCGGAGGCGCCGTCGAGGATGCGGGCCTGGCGGGCGTAGCGATACATCCATTCCAGCAGCGTGTCCTTGGAATAGCCCTTGGCGCCGCAGAGCTGGATCGCGGTGTCGATCGCCTTGTGCAGGATATCGGCGACGGCGACCTTGGCCATCGCCACTTCCTTCTGCGCGCGGTGGCCCTGGTCTATGCGCCAGGCAGCATGCATGGTCAGCATACGGCCGGTCTCGATCGCCATCGCCGCCTCGCCCAGCATCCATTGCACGCCCTCATGCTCGGAGAGCTTCAGGCCGAACGCCTTGCGCTCGGCGACGTATTCGCCGGCGATGGAGAGCGCGCGCTTGGCCATGCCGAGCCAGCGCATGCAATGGGTGAGGCGTGCGACGCCGAGGCGGATCTGCACCGCCTTCATCCCCTCGCCCACTTCCATCAGGCGCTCGGAATCCTTGATCTCCAATCCATCGAAGATCAGCTCGCAATGGCCGCCATGCTCCTCGGGTCCCATGATCGGGATGCGGCGCTTCAGCGCCCAGCCGGGCTGGTCCTTGTGGAACAGGAAGGTGGTGAGGCCGCGGCGCGGATCGTCCGAGGTGCGGGCCAGCAGGATGAAATGATCGGCGACGCCGGCGCCGGTGATGAACCATTTATGGCCCTTGATCACCCAGGTGTCGCCCTTCCGGGTCGCCGTGGTCAGCATCATACCCGAAGGATCGGAGCCGGAGCCCGGATGCGGCTCGGTCATCACGATCGCCGAA
>DASZYM010000372.1:0-1996 GCA_035545355.1 Dongiaceae bacterium | reverse complement strand
CAACGGTGCGCCGGTCGAAGTCATGCGCGACGGCGAAAGGTTCTCCGCGCGCCTACGGCTGCCGGCCAAGGAGCAGCGGCCCCGCCACAGCGAATGGCGAGAGCCTTATGGTCACCTCGTGATGGCGGTCGCTTCGAGTGCGGCGGCCTTGCCGACCGCCAGATATCTCGTCATCGATGGGGTCGCGTGAGAGGCGCTCGACGGCCTCACACCGAAACGCGCAGGCGCTACTGAATCCATCAACCGGCTGGCCGGTCTGCGCCTGCGCGGTGCCGGATCGGACATTACAAAAATAACATTATCGCCCAATGTGATGAACCGGATCGCCGGATCCTCCTACAGTCTCTCTGTCGGAATTTTTCCTCTACCGAAGGGAGAATAATGAGATGAGCAAATCGGAGATGACGCGCTTCGTTGCGGCGGTCAATGCGGATGCCGGTCTCAAGGCGCTCGCGAAGGCCAAGGGGACCGATGTGCCGGGCGTGATCCAGCTCGCGCATTCGAAGGGCTACGACATCGGCGAGGCCGATGTCGAAGAGTATGTTCAGTCGCGCCGCGCCGAACTGACCGAGGAGGATCTCGGCGCCGTCGCCGGCGGTGCCGCGCCCTCGCGGGTACCGGCGGTCATCCACATCGTGGTTATCTTCTAAGCGTCCAACTCGGCCCGGAGGCGGTCATGATCTCATTGGCAACCGAACCAAGGATCCTGCCGCCCCCGCGCGCCCTGCCGGATAACGGCCAGCTCCGGTATTGGCATTGGCTCGACCGGCAGTCCGATGAACAGCACCGCACGCTGAGCGAGATCAAGCGCCTGCTGGAGCGATACCGCGCGGATGAGCGATTCCGCACCGCCTTCAGGCAGCCGGGTGCCGATCTCGTCGGCCTTGCCGCGCGATACGGCATCAGGGTCGACCCACGCGATGTCTGGCCGGTCCTGCTGCGGATCGATCCCGATCTTCCCGCCGATGGCGGGCCGACGCGCACGGCGCTGGCCGATCTCTGGGAGGCCTACCGGGCGGAAATGCTGCAATGCCTGGAGGATTTCCTCGGCACTGGCGATCGCCCCGACGCGAATCCCAGCTTCGCCGCCTGGCGCCGGCGCCAGATCAGCCGGGTCAAGAGCGAGCTCGGCGAAATGGCGCAGCCGATCAAGCATCCCGTCATCGCCTTCGAGCTCTCGGCCGGCTGTTCGGTCGGCTGCTGGTTCTGCGGCGTGGGTGCCGGCAAGTTCCAGGAGAACTATCCCTACACGCCGGAAACCCGGCGGCTGTGGCGCGATCTGCTGACCCACTGCACCGAGTTCCTGGGCGATTCGGCGCAGACCGGTTTCTGCTATTGGGCGACCGAGCCGACCGATAATCCGAACTATGTCCGTTTCATCGAGGACTTCCACGACATCACCGGCGTGATCCCTTCGACCACCACGGCCATGCCGCTCAGGGATCCCGCGCTCACCCGGCAGATCCTCGATCTCCAGGAGCGGTATGGCGGGCTGCCCAACCGGTTCTCCATCCTGACCTTGCGCACCTTCGAGCGGGTGCATGCGACCTTCTCGGCCCTGGAACTGCTCGGCGTGGAGCTGGTGCTGCAGAATCCGGAGGCGATCCAGGAGAAGGCTTTTGCCGGCCGGGCGCGCGACAAGGCGGCGCTGGTGGAGAAGCACAATCGCAAGCCGGCCTCCGACAACGCCACGATCGCCTGCGTCAGTGGCTTCCTGGTCAACATGGTCAGCGGCGCGATCCGCCTGGTCTCGCCGGTGGCGCCGAGCGAGCGCTGGCCGCTCGGCTATCGGGTCTATGGCGAGCGGCGGTTCAAATCGGCGCCGGAATTCCGCCGCGCCATGGAAGAGCTGGTGGCCGAGCATATGCCGATGACGATCTCGGCCTCGTCCCGGCTGGCTTTCCGCGGCGACCTCGCCTTCGAACGCCAGGCCGACCGGTTCACCTTGGGCTCGCGCGGCGCGCGCTATGCTCTCGGCGGTTTCGCCGGAGCGGGA
>DASZYM010000371.1:0-11031 GCA_035545355.1 Dongiaceae bacterium | reverse complement strand
GCGAGACGATCTGGGCTTCCGCGGGGTTCTCGCGGAGCGTAGGCAACAGGAACTGGGTGGAGCGCATCGGCCCTAAAATCCTCGAAAAACAGCGAATTGAGCCGCGAATGTAGGCAAAGGCGCCGGGCCTGTCCATGGCGGGATGGCGGCGATTTTTGGCCGTTTTGGGGCGCTGGATCGGGCGGTGGAGCTTTGGTCGGTCGGCGGTGCGGCTGCAGTCAACCCCGCCTTACCGCCCCGATCTCGGGGGCGGAGACCCTAAACGGGGTGCGAGCCTTGCGATGCCCGTCACGTGCATGACGAGTGTTTGATGCGGCCGTGATGAGACCCGATTCGCATCTGCGCCAAAGCCAGCGCGCCCACTCACTTATTCGGAAGCTGCTTCCGGCAGAGGTCGGCGAGGGCGGCGGTCTCGGGATCGGTCAGGGGCTGGCCGTTGTAAAGCACCTGGTCGCCATGGACCGTGACCACGCCCAGTTCAGCCTTCGAGGACCAGAGGGCCGAGTTGGGCGGGATATGGTAGCGGTCCTGGATCAGCACCTCGATCGGGATGATGATCGTCTCCGGCAGCTTGATGTTGACCCCGCCGCCGAGATCGGCCGGGACCACGGTCTCGCCATGGGCGTCCACGCCGGGCTGGTATTCGACCCCGGGCGGCTGCTGGTATTTGGCCAGCCGGTCGCAATCCCGGCGGCTGACGGCGATATCCGCCGCGGCTGGCAAAAGCGGCGCCAAGCCGGTAAGAAAGCCGAGGCCGAACAGAGCGGCGTGGAACGGCCCGAAGCGCATCCGATATGGCATATCGCGATCCTAGCACATCCTGTGCCTCTGAGATGGGCATGCGGCCGGCGGCGCGCCAGGACGTCCGGGCCCGGCCGTGGGCCGCATGAACGCGGTCAACGACAAGCGGCCGAGCGTCAGCCACCGGCGGGGCTGGCTGCTGTTCACCGCCAAGGCGGTGGTGACCCTCGGCCTGCTCGCCTGGATCGCAACCGGGATCGGCATCGGCCCCCTGCTTCGGCGGTTCGGCCATATCGACGGACGATGGGCGGGGATCGCGCTGCTGCTGCTGGTCCTGCAATACGCGATCATGGTGGCGCGCTGGGACCTGGTGCTGCGCAAGGCCTTCGGGCTGCATATCGGGCTGTCGCGGCTCTCGCTGGTCTTCGGGCTGGGCGAGGTCCTCGGATCCTTCCTGCCGAGCTTCGTCGGCCTGGATGCGATCCGCACCCTGGCGCTGGCGCGCCATGCGCCGGTCGCGACGGTCGCACGCTCGGTGCTGGTCGATCGCGTATTCGGCCTTGCCGCTTTGCTGTTCCTGATCGCCGTCACCCTGCCGAGCTTCGAGAGCGAGCCGGCGCTGATGTCCGCCTTGCCGGTGCTGGGATCGGTCAGCATCGGCGGACTGATCGCGCTGGCGGTCCTGATGCTGGGCGCCGATCACTGGGGCGCCATCCCCTATCTCGGGCGGATCGCGGCGCCGGTCGCGCGCGACCTGCGCGCCGCCTGGACCGACCTCCCGCTCTCCTTCGGCGTGATCGCGACCGGGCTCGCGATGCATCTGCTCTCGGTCGTGCTGGTCTGGAGCCTGGGGCAGATGTTCGGCACCGATCTCGGCCTCATGAATTGCCTGCGGATCGTGCCATCGGCGCTGCTGATCTCCGCCTTGCCGGCGTCGGTCGGCGGCTGGGGCCTGCGCGAGGGCGCCATCGTCGGCGGGTTCACGCTGATCGGCGGCGATGCGGCCGCGGCGGGTGCGGCTTCGGTCGGCTTCGGCCTCGCGGTGATCCTGGCGGGTGCGATCGGCATCCTCGCGCCCTGGCTGCTGGAACTCGGCCGGCGGCGCTGATGGAGATCCGCCCGGAACGGCCCGAGGACATCGCCGATATCCGCTACATCACGGAAGCGGCGTTCCTGCCGATGGCGCACAGCAACCAGGCGGAAGCGGAGATCATCGACGCCTTGCGCGCGGCGGATGCGCTGACGATCTCGCTGGTGGCGATCGAGGACGAGGAATTGATCGGGCATGTCGCCTTCTCGCCGGTCACGATCAACGGGCAGTCAGATGGCTGGTATGGATTGGGGCCGGTTGCGGTGCGTCCGGATTCGCAGCGTCAAGGCGTCGGGACGGCGCTGATCCGGAAAGGACTGGGACGCCTCGAGGCGCTCGGCGCGCAAGGCTGCGTCCTGCTGGGCGATCCCGATTATTATATGCGCTTCGGCTTCGAGACCGTCCCCGGCCTGGAGCTGCCCGGCGTCGCGCCGGAATATTTCCAATGCCTGACCTTCGGCGGGCGGAAGCCGCCGCGCGGGTCGGTGGCGTTTCACCCGGCGTTCGACGTGGCCTGAAAGCCAGCGTCAGCGGCCGAGGGCGTGATAATAGGCGACCAGGCCGCAGACCTTCCGGCCCTTGCCGTATTCCTCGGGCGTGTCATGGGCGGCCTGTCGCCGGTCCATCTCGGCATTGAGCGTGGTCATCGCGCCGTTCAGCGCCGCGGCACCGGCATGCTGCAGCATCCGGTAGGCGGCATCCGGGGTCTTGGCCGCGGCACCTTCGCGGGCGATCGCCGCGAGCGCGCGCCCGATCAGATCAAGCGCCCTCCCCTTCAAGCCGTTCGCGATATCAACATGGCCCTGCTCGTGGGTCATGACCACGTTGTACATGCAGGAGCCGGGCTGCAGCTCCGATGCCACATGCACGACCAGCTTCCAGTCGATCACGGTCTTCAGGGAGACGATGGTCGCGCAGAACGTGCCGTCGCCCAAAGGCCTGGCCGAGATCTGGACCTGGGCCTGGGGCTGGATCTCGGTCTCGGTCGTGCCGAGGACGATGTCGGCCTCGGAATGCCCGTGGTGATTGACCTGCATCTCGCGCTGCTTGATGGCCGCGCGGTTCATGCTGGTGTCGTAGACCACGGGCGGCGCATTGATCGTGATGACGGGCTTCGCCGGCGCGAGGACGGCGCAATCGGCGACCGCGGCGCGGCCGCCGATCGCGGTCAGGAAGACGACGGCCAGGATCAGTCGGAAACCGGCCGGCCTGTCCATCGCTAGACCCGGATCACGTGGACGCGGGTGATCGGTTTCTTGTCGTGGGTCTTGGAGAACCAGCGGCGGGCGGCCAGGCGCGCCGCCTCGGCGACCTCGCCGTCATTCTCCAGCTTGCCGGCGGAGAGATTGTCGATGGCGTCGGCGACGGCATCGGCGATGGCGCTCTTCGCCCTGGCTTCGAGTTCGCCTTCGAGCAGGCCTTCGAGAGTCACCTGCGGATCGGCGATCAGATCGCCGCGCCAGTTCATCACCAGCGAGACCAGGATCACGCCGTTATAGCCGAGGCGGTGGCGGTGCTTGACCACCTCGCTGGTCATCGGCACCAGCGCCTTGCCGTCGAGGCCGAGCCGGCCGTGGGTCACGCGGGCGACGATCTCCGCCGGGCCGGGGGCGAGACGGATGACCGCGCCGTTGGCGGCCTCTACCGCTTGCGGGACCTGGCAGGCTCGGGCCAGGGCCACGTGCTCGTGGATGTGCCGCGCCTCGCCATGGACCGGCACGGCGATCTGCGGGCGGACCCATTGGTACATCTCGGTCAGCTCGTCGCGTGCGGGATGGCCGGAGACGTGGATCGCCTCGTCGTGGTCTGTGATGACCTCGATGCCGCGGTGGATCAGGTTGTTCTGCAAGGCGCCGATCGACTTCTCGTTGCCCGGGATGACACGGGACGAGAAGATCACCGCATCGCCCTCGTCCAGCTCGACATGCGGATGCTCGCCCTTGGCGATGCGCGAGAGTGCGGCGCGCGGCTCGCCCTGGCTGCCGGTGCAGATCATCACGATCTTCTCCCGGGGGAAGAAGCCGACATCGTGCTCCTCGATGAATTCGGGGAGATCGGCCAGGTAGCCGTTCTCCCGCGCGGCCTCGACCATGCGGTAGAGCGAGCGGCCGACCAGGGCGACCTGACGGTCGTTGGCCATGGCGGCGCGGGTGATGGTCTCCAGGCGCGCGACGTTGCTGGCGAAGCAGCCGACGGCGACGCGGCCGCTGCGTTCCTTGATCAGCGCGGTCATCTCGGGAAGGATGTCGGCCTCGGAGCCGGACGTGCCTTCCACGAAGACATTGGTGGAATCGCAGATCATCGCCAGCACGTTGCCGTTGCCGAGCGTGCGCAGCGCCTGCTCGTCCGCGGTCGGGCCGATCACCGGCCCGGGATCGAGCTTCCAGTCGCCGGTATGGAGTACGGTGCCGAGCCTGGTGCGCAGCACGACGGCATTGGGCTCCGGGATCGAATGGGTGAGCGTGATGAGCTCGAGCTCGAACGGGCCGACCTTGAACTTGCCCGACATCGGGATCTCGGTGATCGGCGCCTGGCTCTGCAGCCCGACCTCGGTCAGCTTGCGGCGCAGCACCGAGGCGGTGAAGGGCGTCGCGTAGAGCGGACATTTCAGCTTCGGCCAGAGATAGGGCACGGCGCCGATATGGTCCTCATGGGCGTGGGTCAGCACCAGGCCGCAGAGGTCCTGCGCCCGATCGGTGATGAAGCGCGGGTCGGGCATGATGACCTCGATGCTGGGCGTCTCGTCGCCGCCGAAGGTCACGCCGAGATCCACCATCAGCCACTTGCCGGCATGGCCGTAGAGGTTGAGGTTCATCCCGATCTCGCCGGCGCCGCCCAGAGGCAGGAACAGCAGCTCATCAGCGGTCGGTTTGTGGAAGTCGGCGGTGGGTTCGGTCACGTGCGGTTCCGCCGATAGATCTCGACCAGGCCGCGCATGGTGATCTCCGGGTCGAGGTGATGCACGACCGGGGTCGCGCCGACGAAGAGCGGCGCCAAGCCGCCGGTCGCGACGACGACCAGCTCGCTGCCGAATTCCCGGGTGATGCGCTCGACCATGCCTTCCACCAACCCGACATAGCCCCAAAAGATGCCGGACTGCATGGCCTCGGTGGTGCTCTTGCCGATCACCCGGTTCGGGCGCTCGACGGCGATCCGGGGCAGCATGGCGGTGGCGCTGTGCAGGATCTCGACCGAGAGGTTGATGCCGGGCGAGATCGCGCCGCCCAGATAGTTGCCCGCGCCGTCGGCGACGTCGAAGGTGGTGGCGGTGCCGAAATCGACCACGATCAGCGGCTTCTTGTAGGCGATGTGGCCGCCGATCGCGTTCGCCAGGCGGTCGCCGCCGACCGTCGCCGAGGGGATGTCCATCTTGACCTGGATGCCGAGCTTGACCGCCGGGTCGCCGACGATCAGCGGCTTGGTCTTCAGGTGGTGCTCGCAGAGCTTGGTCAGGTCGAACAGCGAATGCGGCACGACACTGGCGATGATCGCCGCATCGATCTGCTTCAGGTTGAGGCCTGCCATCATCATGAGCTGATTCAGCCAGACCACGTATTGATCCGCGGTGCGGCCGACCTCGGTCTTGATCCGCCAATCCCCCATCCATTGGGCGCCGACCGGCTTCTCGCCGTCATAGACCGCGAACTTGACGTTGGTGTTGTTGGCGTTGATCGCGAGCAGCATCGAGTGTCTCAGATATTCGGGAAAAAGATGTCGCCGGCGGCGATCCGGCGCTGACGGCCGCCATCCAGCGCCATGACCAGCGTGCCGTCGGCGTCGAGATCGGCGAAGCGGCCGGAAATCTCCTCGCGCTCCAGCCGCGCCACGACCGTCTCGCCGATGCCCGCGGCATGGGCCAGCCAGGCCTCGCGCACCGCCCCGAAGCCCGATCGGCACCATGTATCATAGGCCGGGCCAAATCCTGTCAGGAAGCGTCGGAGCAGGTCCTGGGGCGCGACGGCCTCGCCGCCCGAAGCCACCAGGTCCGTGGTCGGATAGAGGCCGGTTTCCGGGTGCGAGACGATGTTGACACCGATGCCGAGCACCAGCCAGTCGAGCCTGCCGTTGGGCCGGGTGCCGGCTTCCAGCAGGACGCCGGTCATCTTGGCGCCGCCGATCAAGAGGTCATTGGGCCATTTGTGCAAGACCGGCACCGGGGTCAGCGTGCGCAGGACCGCGCCCAGCGCAATCGCCGCCACGAAGCCGACGGTGGCGCCCATGGCCGGCGCACAATCCGGCCGGAGCAGCAGCGAGACGTAAAGATTGCCCGGCGGCGAGGACCATCCCCTGCCCCGCCGACCGCGGCCGGCGGTCTGCTCGTCGGCGCGCAGGACCAAGCCTTCCGGCACACCCTCGACGGCACGGCGGCGCAGGGCCTCGTTGGTGCTGTCGATCGCGGCTACTTCCTCGATCCGGAAGGCGATCGTCATCCAGGGAAGAGGCTCGACGCGGCGGCGGTGGCGGCTGCGGCGATCAGGTTCGGCACGAAGACGCCGAGGAGCACGAAGGCCGAGCAGGCCAGCAGCACGACCCGGATCGTGGGATCCGGCGCGTCGAAATGCTCGGTGCCCTGGTCGAAGCACATCACCTTGATGACCCGGATGTAATAGAAGCAGGACACGACGCTCGCCACCACGCCGATCACGGCGAGCGCGTAGAGATGCGCGTCGATCGCGGCGTTGAACACGAAGACCTTGCCGAAGAAGCCGGCGAAGGGCGGGATGCCGGCCATCGAGAACAGGAAGAAGACGAAGCTGTAGGCCAGCAGCGGCTGGCTCTTGGCGAGGCCGGTGAGGTCGTAGATCTCCTCGATCATCTCGCCCTTGCGGCGCATGGCGAGGATCACGCCGAAGGCGCCGATCGTGGTGACGATGTAGATCGTCATGAAGATCAGCACGCCGGTGACGCCGGTCGGCGTCCCCGCCGCCAGGCCCACCAGGGCATAGCCGATATTGCCGATCGAGCTGTAGGCCATCAGGCGCTTGATGTTGCGCTGGTTGATGGCGGCGACCGCGCCCAGCACCATCGACAGCACCGAGATGACGACGATGATCTGCTGCCACTGCATCAGCAGCGGGCCGAAGGGACCGACCAGGACGCGGGTGAAGAGCGCGATCGCCGCGACCTTCGGCGCCGCCGCGAAGAAGGCGGTGATCGGGGTCGGGGCGCCCTCATAGACGTCCGGCGTCCACATATGGAACGGCACGGCGGAGATCTTGAAGGCGAGGCCGGCCGCCAGGAAGACCAGGCCGACGATCAGGCCGACCGCGGGCTGGGCGTCGCCGGTCAGCGCCTTGGCCAGCATGGTGAAGTCGGTCGAGCCGGTGAAGCCGTAGATCATCGACGCGCCGTAGAGCAGCATGCCCGAGGAGAGCGCGCCGAGGACGAAGTATTTGAGGCCCGCTTCGGTCGATTTCACCGTGTCGCGGCGGATCGAGGCGGTGACGTAGAGCGCCAGGCTCTGCAGCTCCAGGCCGACATAGAGCGAGATCAGGTTGTTGGCCGAGATCATCATGCTCATGCCGAGCGCCGAGATGGTCATCAGCACCGGCAGCTCGAAGCGCGCCATGCCGTTGCGCTCGGCATAGCCCAGCGAGATCAGGATCGAGACCGCGGTCGCCAGCAGGGTCAGCACCTTCATGAAGCCGGCAAAGCCGTCCACGATGAACTGATTGGCGAAGGCCGGGGTCTGGCCGGTCTCGGGCGTCACATGCACGGAGAGATAGGCGGCGACGGCGAGCGCGATCGCGGCCAGCCAGCCGATCAGGCGCGTGCCCTTGTCGCCCTGGAACACGCCCAGGATCAGCAGGACCATGGCGGCGATCGCCAGGAAGATCTCCGGCGTGGCGGCGGCGTAGTTCAAATCGCTGAGGCTGACGCTTCCCATGGGCCCTACTCTCCCGCCCCCTGCTCACTCGCCCCTTGCTCGCTCGCCTGGGCCACGTTGACTTTGGCGTGCTCGGCCATGGCGGTCTGGTGGGTCTTCACCAGGTTGTCCACCGAGGCGTCGAAGATGCCGGTGAAGGACTTGGGATAGATGCCCATCCAGAGCACGATCAGGATCAGCGGCAGGAAGATCGCGACCTCGCGCGGGCTCAGGTCCAGGAACTTCATCAAATCCGGCTTCTCCAGCTTGCCGAAGATCACCCGGCGGTAGAGCCAGAGCATATAGGCGGCGCCCAGGATGATGCCGGTGGTGATGAAGGCCGCCGCCCAGGTGTTGTCCTTGAAGACGCCGACCATCACCAGGAACTCTCCGACGAAGCCGCTGGTGCCCGGCAGGCCGACCGAGGCCATGGTGAAGATCATGAAGGCGAAGGCATAGCGCGGCATGTTGTTGACCAGGCCGCCATAGCGCGCGATCTCGCGGCTGTGCAGCCGGTCATAGACCACGCCGACGCAGAGGAAGAGCGCCGCCGAGACGATGCCGTGGGAGAGCATCTGGAACAAGGCGCCCTGGATGCCCTGCACGTTGAGGCTGAAGATGCCGGCGGTGACGAAGCCCATATGCGCCACCGAGGAATAGGCGATCAGCTTCTTCATGTCCTCCTGGGCTAGCGCCACCAGCGAGGTATAGATCACGGCGACCACGCTCAGCGTGTAGATCAGCGGCGTGAAATAGACCGAGGCGTCGGGCAGCATCGGCAGCGAGAAGCGCAGGAAGCCGTAGCCGCCGATCTTCAGCAGCACGCCGGCCAGGATCACCGAGCCGGCGGTCGGCGCCTCCACATGCGCATCGGGCAGCCAGGTATGGACCGGCCACATCGGCACCTTCACCGCGAAGGAAGCGAGGAAGGCCAGCCACAGCCATTTCTGCATGCCGGGCTCGAAATGGGTCGCCATCAGGGTCGGGATGTCGGTGGTGCCGGCCTGGCGGTACATCGCCAGGATCGCCAGCAACATCAGCACCGAGCCCAAGAGCGTGTAGAGGAAGAACTTGAAGGCCGAATAGACGCGCCGCGGCCCGCCCCAGACGCCGATGATCAGGTACATCGGGATCAGCACGCCTTCGAAGAAGACGTAGAAGGCGAGGAAATCGAGCGCGCAGAAGGTGCCGACCATCAGGGTCTCGAGCACCAGGAAGGCGATCATGTACTCCTTGACCCGCATGGTGATCGCTTCCCAGCTCGCCAGGATGCAGACCGGCGTCAGCAGGGTCGAGAGCAGCACGAAGGTCATGGAGATACCGTCGATGCCCATCCGGTAGCCGATGTGCAAGGTCGGCATCCAATCCGCCTGTTCCTGGAACTGGAAGCCGGGATTGGTGCGGTCGAAGTTGAACCAGATGGCGAGCGACAGCAGGAAGACGACCGACGAGGTGATGAGCGCGATCATGCGCGCGCTCTTGGCCACAAACGCGTCGTCGCCGCGGGTGAAGACGATCAGGATCGCGCCGAGGAGCGGCAGGAACGTCGTGAGGGAGAGGATCGGGAAGCCGGTCATGTCACCCTCGGAACGCGACGATGTACCACGTGACCAGCGCGACCACGCCGATCATCATGACGAAGGCATAGTGATAGACGTAGCCGGTCTGCAGCTTGCTCGCGCGCTTGGCGAGATCGACCGTGACCTGCGAGATGCCGTCGGGCCCGAGCCCGTCGATGATCGCACCGTCGCCGCCCTTCCACAGGATGCGGCCCAGCGCCTTCGCCGGATTGACGAAGATCGCGTCATAAAGCTCGTCGAAGTACCACTTGTTGAAGACGAAGGTGTAGATCGGGCCGAACGCCCGAGCGAGCTTCGAAGGCAGGTCCTTGGATCGCATATAGGCCTGGAAGGCGAACAGGATGCCGAGGATGCCCATGATCAGCGGGAGCACCTTCACCCATTCCGGCACCTCTTCGGCCTGCTGCGGGATGTGGTTCGCCGGACCGAAGAACAGCGCATTGCCCCAGAACTCGGCCGAATGCTCGCCGACGAAATAAGGGGCGAAGACGATGCCGGCCAGGACCGCGCCCGCGGCCAGCACATAGAGCGGCACCAGCATGACCGGCGGGCTCTCATGGACATGGTGCATGGTCTCGTGGTCGGCGCGCGGCTTGCCGTGGAAGGTCAGGAACAGCAGGCGCCACGAATAGAAGGCCGTCATGAAGGCGGCGAGGATGCCGAGCCAGAAGGCATAGGTGGCAAAGCCGTTCCCGGCCGCGAAGGCCGATTCCAGGATCGAATCCTTCGAGTAGAAGCCGGCGAAGCCATAGATGTAGGGGATGCCGATGCCGGCCAGAGCCAGGTTGCCGATCCACATCAGGATGTAGGTCACGCGGATCAGCTTGCCGATGCCGCCCATCTTGCGCATGTCCTGCTCGCCGGACATCGCATGGATCACCGAGCCCGAGCCGAGGAACAGCAGCGCCTTGAAGAAGGCGTGGGTGAAGAGATGGAACATCGCGGCGCCGTAGGCGCCGACACCCGCCGCGAAGAACATGTAGCCGAGCTGCGAGCAGGTCGAATAGGCGATGACGCGCTTGATATCGAACTGGGTCAGACCGATGGTCGCCGCGAAGAAGCAGGTCGAGGCGCCGATCACCACCACGACGTCCTTGGCATAGGGCGCGTATTCGAACATCGGCGACAGGCGGCAGACCATGAAGACGCCGGCGGTCACCATGGTCGCGGCATGGATCAGCGCCGAGACGGGGGTCGGGCCTTCCATCGCGTCCGGCAGCCAGGTGTGCAGCGGCATCTGGGCCGACTTACCCATGGCGCCGATGAACAGCAGGATGCAGAGCGTGGTCAGCGTGTCCGGGTTCCAGGAGAGGAAATGGAAGGTCTTGCCGACCTGGTCCGGCACGGCGGCGAACACGGTCGAGAACTGCACCGAGTTGAAGACCAGGAATACGCCGAAGATGCCCAGCGCGAAGCCGAAATCGCCGATCCGGTTGACGATGAAGGCCTTGATGGCGGCGGCATTGGCGCTCGGGCGGTCGTACCAGAAGCCGATCAGCAGGTAGGAGCAGAGGCCGACACCTTCCCAGCCGAAGAACATCTGCACGAAGTTGTTCGCCGTCACCAGCATCAGCATGGCGAAGGTGAAGAGCGACAGATAGGCGAAGAAGCGTGGCTTGGAATGGTCGTGGCTCATGTAGCCGATGGAATAGACATGGACCATGGCCGAGACCGTGGTCACCACGATCAGCATGACGGCCGAGAGCTGGTCCACGCGCACCGCCCAATCGGCCTTGAAGTCGCCGACCGAGAAC
>DASZYM010000370.1:0-2607 GCA_035545355.1 Dongiaceae bacterium | reverse complement strand
GCGACATATCATGCACCGGAGCGGGCGACACCTGCCGACTCGTCGCGCGCGGCGCGCGGGGCATCCGATCCGGACCGCGTCACCTCCGGCGCGAACATGTAGCCGCCGCCGCGCACCGTGGTGATGATCCTGGGCTCGGTGGGATCCGGCTCGATCTTCTTGCGCAGCCGGCCGACCTGCACGTCGATGCTGCGGTCGAAGGGCTGGGCCGCGCGGCCCTTGCAGAGATCGAGCAACTGGTCGCGCGAGAGCACCCGGCGCGGACGCTGGGCGAGCACGGCGAGGAGATCGAACTCGCCGGCGGAGAGATCGATGTCGCGGCCTTCGGGATTGATCACCCGGCGCGCGCCGAGATCGAGCTGCCAGCCGTCGAAATGCAGCACGGCGGCGCGGTCCGCCTCGGTGAGCGGGCGGCCGGCATCCTCCGAGCGCCGCAGCACGGCACGAATCCGCGCCAGCAATTCGCGCGGGTTGAACGGCTTGGGCAGGTAGTCGTCGGCGCCCATTTCCAGGCCGACGATGCGGTCGGTATCCTCGCCCGCCGCGGTCAACATGATGATCGGGGTGCGCGTGGCGCTGGTGCCCGACGGCCCCGGTATGCCTTGCGCCCGGAGCTGCGCGCAGAGCTGCAACCCGGATTCGCCGGGCATCATCACGTCGAGCACGATGAGGTCGATGCGCGCATCGGCGAGGATGCGGCGCATGTCGCGCCCATCCGCCGCGGCGCTGGCGCGGAAGCCATGCTTTTGCAGGAACCGCGACAGCAGATCGCGGATTTCTCGGTCGTCATCGACGATCAGGATATGCGGCGTCTTTTCCATGGCACTGCGGCAAACACTTCGGATCGGTCCTGTCCGGTCATCTTGGAGGCCAAGCAACGCGCGGCGACGGGAAAAGTGTAACCGATTGTAACACCTCGTCAGGGCGTCGCAATGCGTTACCAAACAGCGGTTTTCCGGTCATCGTATCGATGCCTTGATAGGCCAATATCCTCGTCAGAGCAGGGTCGCACCCCGGCCCCACCGTTCTTTCGATTGGAGGAAACTGGATGTTCAACCTAAGCAACAAGAAGCGCGTCGCGCGCCGGATCGGGCTTGCCGCAACGGCCGCTGCAGTGGTCGCTTTGCCGGCGCTCGTCGGCGGCCTCGCGACCCAAGGCGTCACCGTCGCCCCGGCCCGTGCGGACAATGCGCCGGCCACCCAGGCGCCCATGGTCCAGATGGTGCCGGCGAGCTTCGCCGACCTCGCGGCCAAGGTGACCCCGGCCGTCGTCAACATCTCCTCGACCCATGTCGAGACCGCCGACGACCAGCCCGACATGCCGTTCAACGTGCCGAAGGGCTCCCCCTTCGAGCAGTTCTTCCAGCAGTTCATGCAGCAGCAGGGCAAGCACAACCCGATGAAGCGCAAGGCGACCGCCTTGGGCTCCGGCTTCATCGTCGATCCCAGCGGCTACATCGTCACCAACAACCATGTCATCGAATCGGCGACCGATATCCAGGTCACGACCACCGACGGCACCGACTATCCGGCCAAGCTGATCGGCGCGGATTCCAAGACCGACCTGGCGCTGCTGAAGATCGAGCCGAAGAAGCCGCTGACCGCCGTCGCGTTCGGCGATTCCGACAAGGCCCGGGTCGGCGACTGGGTGCTGGCGATCGGCAACCCGTTCGGCCTCGGCGGGACGGTGACGACCGGCATCATCTCGGCCCGCAGCCGCGACATCCACGAAGGTCCGTTCGACGACTTCCTGCAGATCGACGCCTCGATCAACCAGGGCAATTCCGGCGGCCCGACTTTCAACATGAACGGCGAAGTGGTCGGCATCAATACCGCGATCTTCTCGCCTTCGGGCGGCAGCGTGGGCATCGGCTTCGCGATCCCGTCCAACCTCGCCAAGCCGATCCTGGCCGAGCTCAAGGACAAGGGCCAGATCCAGCGCGGCTGGCTCGGCGTCGAGATCCAGCAGGTGACGCCGGAGATCGCCAGCGCCATGGGCCTCGACGAGGCCAAGGGCGCGCTGGTGGCGAGCGTGCAGCCGGACAGCCCGGCGGCGCGCGCCCAGCTCGAGCCCGGCGACGTCATCCTCTCCTTCAACGGCCAGAGCGTGCATGAGATGCGCGACCTGCCGCGGCTGGTGGCGGAGGCCGATCCCAACTCCAAGGCCGATCTCGGCATCCTGCGCGACAAGAAGCAGATCACCGTCTCGACCACCATCGGCAAGATGAAGGACGACAACCAGGTCGCCAGCAACGACCAGCAGGGCCAGGATAACGGCCAGGCCGACAACACGGCCGGGGTCGAGGTCGCGGCCCTCGGCGCGACCCTGGCGCCGGTCACCCAGGAGACGCGCCAGCAGTTCAACCTCGATGAGAACGTCAAGGGCGTCGTGGTCGCCGATCTCGACCAGGACGGGCCGCTGGCCGACCAGGGCATTCGCCCCGGCGACGTGATCAAGAAGGTCTCCGATTCCGACGTGCAGTCGCCGGCCGACGTGAAGCGGCTCGCCGACCGCGCCAAGGCGGACAAGCAGCAGGTGCTGCTGATGCTGGTCGATCGCGGCGGCAAGAGCCTGTTCGTCGCCGTGAAGCTCGACAATGCCTGAGG
>DASZYM010000369.1:0-5756 GCA_035545355.1 Dongiaceae bacterium | reverse complement strand
CTCGATCAGCGGAGATTGGGCGGCTTCATTCGCAGCGACCGCGGCCATGTCAGCGCTCCCCCGTCACGCGGCGACGGATCATGTTGTTGAACAGCACGGCCGTCAGCAGCATCGCGCCGAGGAAGACGCGGAACCAGTCGTTGGGCACGCCGGTGAAGAGGATGCCCATCTGCACCACGCCGAAGATCAGCGCGCCGAAACAGGCGCCGACCACCGAGCCGTAGCCGCCGGTCAGGAGGCAGCCGCCGATGACCGCGGCGATGATCGCCTCGAACTCCTTCAGGAGGCCGCGGTCGGAGGCGGCGGAGCCGAACTCGAACACCTGCTCGGTCGCATAGACGGTGGAGCAGAAGGCCGTGAACATGAAGAGCGCGATCTTCACCCGGTTGACCGGCACGCCGACATTGCGTGCGGCATTGGCGTCGCCGCCCGAGGCGAAGATCCAGTTCCCCACCCGCGTGCGGGTGAGGATGACATGGGCGATGACCGCCAGGCCGAGCGCCCAGAGGATCACCCCGGGCACGCCCTTCACCGCCGGCGAGCCGTCGGCGAGCGTATCGACGACGCCGATCTTGGCGAACCAGACGAAGAGCGGCTGGAACGCGACGCCCGAGAAGAGCGACGGGATGATGCTGTCGCCCGCCGCCTCCTTGACGCCGGACACGATCGTCCGGTTGGAGAACAGGATGGAGAGCGCGATGGTCAGGCCGCGCAGGATATAGAGCGAGGCCAGGGTGACGATGAAGGACGGCAGCCGGGTCTTGACCGTGATCCAGCCGTTCAGGAATCCGATGGCCAGCGCGCCGGCGAAGGCGAAGGCGGTGCTGAGCCAGACCGGCCAGCCGAAATAGACCATCGGGATCGCGATCATCATGCCGGCAAAGCCGATCATGGAGCCGACCGAGAGGTCGAACTCGCCCCCGATCATGAGCAAGGCCGCGGCGCTGGCGATGATCATGAGCTGGGCGCTGACGGTGGTCCAATTGAGGATGCCGTCCGCCGCGAACATGCCGCTGTCGCCGGCGGTGATGCCGAAGAAGATGAAGACCAGGATGACGCCGGCCAGGGCGCCGAACTCGGGATGCTGCAGCAGCTTGCGCCAGCGGGACTGGCGCTTCAGGCGCTCATCGTGGATCTGCTTCAGGATCCGCTCGGATTGCGCCACCTTTTCCGACGAAACACCGTCGCTCATTCCAACCTCCTGAACCGGAACGGGCGTCCTCACCGAAACCGGAAAGGACGCCCGCCCGCCTGCTCAGCAGCACTCGTGAAGGCGAAACCGCTCAGCGGTACTCGCCGGCGTACTTCTCGACCAGAGCGATGTTCTTCTTGGTCACGAAGGCCGGGCCGGTGTTGATGTTGTTGGCCGGCATGATGCCGTACTTGTTGTACTTCACGAGGAAGGCGACCGGCAGATAGCCCTGCAGGTAGGGCTGCTGGTCGATCGCGGATTCCATCGTGCCGTCCTTGATCGCCTTGCTGATGTCGGGATCGAGGTCGAAGGTGATAACGCTCTTGTACTTGCTGGCGCTGTTGGTGTCGCGCAGCAGCTTGATCAGCGGATCGGCCGCATTGGGCCCGAGCGCCAGGATGCCGTCGGTATCCGGATGCGCGGTCAGATAGGCCTTCACGCGGTTATAGACATCGGTCGGGTCCATGCCGGAATCCAGCATCTGGTCGCCGAGCTTCACGCCGAGGCCGTCGGCATAGCCCTGGCAGCGCTCCACCGAGGCGTTGTTGGTGATGTAGTGGTTGATGCAGAGGAACTTGGTGACGCCCGCCGCCTTGGCGCGCTCGCCGGCGCCCTTGCCGGCGTCGTATTCCGGCTGGCCGATATGCATCAGCGCGCCGATCTCCTTCGACTCAGCCGCGGTGCCCGAGTTGACCGTGATGACCGGAATGCCTTTGGCGATCGCATCCTGCAGCGGCCCCTTGAGCACGCCGATATCGGCGATGGTCGAGATGATGCCGGCCGGCTTCTGCGCCGTGGCCTGCTGGATGATCCGCGCCATGTCGGCCAGATCGCCGGTCGACGGGTTGCGGTATTCGACCTTCACGCCGAAATCCTTGCCGGCGTCCTTCAGCGCGTTCTTGATGACGTTCCACCAGGAATCGGAATCCGGCGCGTGGCTGACGAAGATGTAGGTGTCCTCGGCCTGCGCGGCGACCGTTGCGCCGCCCAGGATCGGGAGCGCCAGCGCCGCTCCCATCAGAAGCTTGCGAACCAGACCAGATTTCATTTGTTGCATCCTCCCAAGGTTGTCGTCGGCCATGGGTCCCTTGACGGGTTTTCATGGCGGCTGAGTAGCCCGACGGTTGCTCAATCTCGATGCGCGGGACTGGAACGCCCACCTCACCCCGATTGATGCGCCAGAATACCGATTTCACAAATTAGCTGCAAACGGAAAATTTATTCCATTCCGCTCGTTCGAGGCCAATTTCCCGCGCTTCGCGCATGTTACAGAAGTGCGGTAGCAACCCCGATGCGCTTGGGACAGACTGACCGCGCGTCCGGCGAAGGACGACAGGCAGGGTTCAATCAGCAACGCATTGAACAGGGGGCTCCGATGCCGCACTACATGTTTCAGGGAAACTATACGGGCGAAGCGATCCGCGCCCTCGCCGCGCGGCCGGAAGACCGGTCGGAAGCCGCGGGCAAGCTCGCGAAGGCGCTGGGCGGCAAGCTCAGGGATTATTTCATGTGCTTCGGCGACCACGATTTCGTGGCGATCGCCGAACTGCCCGACGACGAAGCCGCGGCGGCCTTGAGCTTCGCGGTTTCCGCTGGCGGCCATGTCGCCGGCATGACGACGACCAAGCTGCTGACCCCGTCCGAGGCGATGAAGGCGATGGGCCGCGCCGGCGGCAAGGCCTCGATCAAGCCGCCGAAGGGGAAGTAGCCTTTCCGGCCAGCAGGCGTTCCGCCGTCAGCAGGTGATGGCGGAGCAGCGGTTCCATGCGCGAGCGCCCGATCATCTGCCGGTGCACGCGCTGCAGGAAATGCGTGTCGGCGTCGGAATTGCCTTCGATCACCACCGGCCCTTCCGGCGCCAGCGCCAGGTCCCAGCCGATGATCATCCGGCCGTTGAACACCCGGTGCGCTTCCGCGGCGAGCGCAGCCACCGCCGGCCAGTTCGCGATCACGCGCCCGGCGACGAGGGCGCCGGTCTTCGGGTGGCGCTCCCACCAGGCGTCCGGCGCCATATTGGCATCGCCGCACATGCGGCCGAGACGGCCGGTATCGACATCGATCGCTGCGGCGAACTCCTCCTCGGTGCCCCAGCCCGGTTCCAGCTTGCTGACGGTGCGCAGCATGGCATGGGTCACGACCGGCTGACCGGCGGCATCGAGGCAGGTGAAGACGCGGAAGGTGATCAGGGATTCGTCCGCGAGATCGGCGATCTCCGGATGATTGCGGAGCCGTCGCGTCACCAGCAGCGCGCGCCCGGCGGATTCCTCGGCGAGCCGCGCCCTCAGCGCGTCGCGGGTCAGCACCGCGCCGCTCTTGCTGCGATAGAGTCCGTCGGCGCCGAAAATGTAGGCCGCGGCGCCGACCGCGCCCTTGCCGCGCACGCCCTTGACGAAGAGGTCGCCGTCGAGCGCTCCCGCATCCTGCCCTTCGGCGAATTTCCATTGGCCTTTGGCGACGACCGCCAATACCGGAACGATCGGCAGGCCGCCGGCGCGGCACGCCTCGGAGAACCGCGCCTTCTCCGAGAGCGTGAGGTCGAAGCCGGATTGGCCGCGCCGCAGCTCGCGCAGCAGGCTGTAGAGGCCGTGCTTCATCTCGTTGCGCCCGAGGTAATAGTCGGTCTCGGCCAGGCCGAGCGGCGCGTCATAGAGATGATGCGCGTAGTAGGTCGCGGGATCGACGCCGCGGACGATGGCCAGTTTCAGGAGATCGAGCGCCTGCCGGCCGGGCGAAATCCCGCGCTGCGCGGCGACGATCCGCGCGTGGCGGCGGTGAAAGGACCGGGTCCGCCCCAGATTGCTGAGCCAGTTGAACCGGACCCAGAAGTTCTTGCGGAAATGCGTATGCACCTGTCGGTAGGGCGATCGCCGCTGGGCGGCGAAGACCCGCCGCGCCATCCGGCCGAGCGGCTCCGGCACATCGGTGCCGGCGATGGATGCGTCGGCCAGTTGGACTGCCCCGGCGAGGGCTGCGACGATCGAAAGCATAGGTTAGGTTTCTGACTCGCGCGACACGATTGTGGCGCGGCACTATAGCCCGGCCTCTCCTTTCGCTGTCAAACCACGCGGTAAAAACGAAGAAGCCGGCCGTCGCGCGCGCGAGGGCCGGCTTCTACGATGCCTTTTGAACGGAAGATCAGAGGCGCTTGGGGCAGCGGCGCACCCGGAGCTCGGCTTCGTGATAGGCGCGGATATCCTGCGCCAGAAGCGAGCCGGACAGCCACATGATCGCGAAGATCGCGCCGAGGAAGAGCGGTCCCACCATGACGAATATGCTCCAGCCGGTTTGACCGTTTCGGCGCAACGAAGGCCGGCGCCGCAGGTCGATGACGGCAGATCAGCACACAAACCTTGCCGAGACCTTAAGGCGGATCGTCGCTGCGACACTTTGGGTGGAACCGCGCATCTTTGCGTCAAATGCGGTGAAAACTCCGTCAACGAAACACCCCGGCCGAAGCCCGGCCGGGGTGTCCTTCGTCGCGCGATGCGGCCGGGCTTAGAGCGACTTCGCCTTGTCGATCACGTCATGGGTCCAGGCGCCTTCCGGCTGCTTGGTGATGACCGGGTCGGAGCCGCCGGACATCAGGGTCTTCACGGTGTTGTTGTAGGCGGACTCATCGAGATAGCCGGTGCCGTTCGGGTTGTTGCCGATCAGCTTGGCGATCTCCTGCATCATCTTGGTCTGATGCTCCTCGGTCTGGGCGCCGGTATCGTCGTTATCGAGCACGATCTTCACCGCCTCGTCCTGATGCGCCGCGGCGTATTCCCAGCCCTTCATCGAGGCCTTCAGGAACTTCGCCAGCTTCTCGACCTTGGCGGGATCCTTCAGCGAGGATTCCAGGGTGTAGAGGCCGTCCTCCAGGGTCGAGACACCCTCATCCTCGTACTTGAAGTTGATGAGGTCGTCGGCCTTGAGCTGGCCGCTCTCGATGATCTGCCAATACTCGTTATAGGTCATGGTCGAGATGCAGTCGGCCTGCTTCTGCAGGATCGGGTCGACGTTGAAGCCCTGCTTCAGCACCTTGACGCCGCCCGGGCTGCCGTCGGTCTTGAGGCCGAGCTTGTTCATCCAGTTCAGGAACGGATATTCGTTGCCGCCGAACCAGACGCCCAGGGTCTTGTCCTTGAAGTCGGCCGGGGTCTTGATGCCGCTATCCTTGCGGCAGGTGAGCATCAAGCCGGATTTCTGGAACACCTGGGCGATGTTGACCAGCGGCACGCCCTTCTCGCGCGTCGCGAGCGCCGACGGCATCCAGTCCACCACCACGTCGGCGCCGCCGCCGGCGATGACCTGGCTCGGGTTCACGTCCGGACCGCCCGGCTTGATCGTGACGTCGAGCCCTTCGTCCTTGTAGAAGCCCTTGTCCTTGGCGACGTAGTAGCCGGCGAACTGCGCGTCGGCGACCCATTTAAGCTGCAAGGTAAGCTGGTCGTCCGCATTGGCCGCGGAAGCGCCGATGAGCAGCGCCGAAGCCGCCGCCATTGCGCCGAGCAGATGCGTGATCTTCATTTGCCTCTCCGTTTCTTCAGTTTTGTGCCCGATAGGAAGGATGCCAGAAGGTGAA
>DASZYM010000368.1:0-3791 GCA_035545355.1 Dongiaceae bacterium | reverse complement strand
TCCGCCATCATGACCCGCGGCAGGTCGACCGACAGGTCCAGCGGATCGATGTCGGCGCGCGAGGGCAGCAGCCGCGTGCCGCGCTTGGCGCGCCAATAGGCCAGGGCGCGGGCGATCTCCGGATAGCGCTTGGTATCGATATCGAGCTCGACGGCGCGGACGATGCTGGGCTTGGCGTTCATACCGGAACTGTTTGCTAGAGCTCCCGCACCAAGCGGATGCTGTTGGTGACGCCGCGCACTTCCTCGCTCATTCCGCCGCGCTTGGCGACGCGCAGGTCGTTGGGGCCGCGCCCCCAGGAAGCGCCGCGAATGACATGCTTCTGGCAGGCGCCGCCGACCGCGGCGCCGTCATGGTCGGTGGCGTCATACCCGCCCGACAGGCAATCCTGAGTGAACTCCCAGGAATTGCCGAGCATGTCGTAGAGGCCGAAGGCATTCGGCTTGAACGAGCCGACCGGCGACGTATAGGCGTAGCCGTCGTCGCAGCTCCGGTTGTAGCCGGGATCCTTCGGATACTTCTTGTGATAGCTCTGGTCGGCGCCGTTGGCATAGCCGCATTGCCGGTCCGGCGCGTCGCCCCAGAAGCGCGCGGTCTTGGTCCCGGCCCGCGCCGCGTATTCCCATTCCGCTTCGCTCGGCAGCCGGTATTTCTGGCCGGTGCGCTTGGAGAGCCAGGCCGCATAGGCGTTCGCGTCGCCGTAGTTCAGGCAGACCGCCGGCGAATCGTCGCGCTGCGAGAAACCGGGATCGGAGAAGGTGCGGCCGTCCTTCGGCAGCCACTGATCCGCTTCGTCCCGGTAATACCAGCAGGACGCCCCGGCATCGCGGCCGGTATCGTTCATGAACGCCTTATATTGCGCCAGGGTCACCAGGAACTTGCCCATGGCGAAGGGCCGCGGGATCGTCTCCTTGTGCTGCGGCCCCTCGCTCTGGTCGCGGCCCTGCTCGCTGTCCGGCGAGCCCATGGTGAAGCTCCCCGCCGGGACCACCACCATGTCGGGGCAGTCCTTGCAGTCCTTGAACACCGTGCCCGGCTTCAGATCGGCGGGCGGCGGCGTGAGCTCGGCACGCGACGCGTTGCCGCCGGTTGTCGCCGGCTGCGGCTGTGGCGCCGGTGCCGCCGAAGCGACCTGCGTGGTCGCGCCGGCCGTGCCGCTCTTCAGGTCCTTGATCCGGTTGGCGGCGAGATCGGCAAAGGTGCCCTTCGGGAACTTCTTCAGATAGGCCTGGAAGTCGGCGGGATCGGTGCTGTCCTTGATCGAATCCCAGAACACCTGATCGACCGCCGCCGAGGATCCCGCGCCGGAGAAATCCTTGGAGAAATAGAACGGCGCCGTCAGCGAGGAGGAATCCCAGGGCACCTGCTGGCTGTCGGTCTCGGCGATCACCTTGGCGCGGACGTTGCGGAACATCTCCTCGATCGATGCGCCGGGTTTCTGCAGCTCGGCCGCCAGCGCGCCGGCGAACGGGCTGTTGGCGCCCTGCCCGTCCGAGGCGACCGAGCCGGGCGCCGTCGAATAGGCGACGAAGCTGCCGATCGGCGCGTCGATCTTGGCCAGGCCGAACGTGCCGGAGCGGAAGCTGCGCATCAGCGGATTGTTGCGGCAGGCATCGAGAATGACGATCTGCACCTTGTTGCCGGCGAAGCTCAGCTCCTTCAGCACGTCGCTCGCCGAGAGGGCCTCCAGGCCGACATCGCCCTCGCGCCGGATCTTGGCGCCGACCGGCACCAGGTAGTTCTCGCCGTTCAACTGGATGCCGTGGCCGGCATAATAGAAGAGCGCCGTGCCGGTCGGCCCGGCATCGGAAAGCGCCTGGCCGAAATCCAGCAGCGCCTGCTTCATCTTGCGCTGGTCGCCGTCGGTGAGCAGCGTGACCTTGAAGCCGACCTTCTGCAGCGAGGCGGCGATCAGCTTGCCGTCGCTGACCGGGTTCTTCAGCGATCCGATCTCGCCGCCGTAATCGCCGTTGGCGATCACCAGCGCCACGCGCGGCTCGGCCTGGACGGATGTCCCGACAAGCGGCGCCGCGAGCATTCCCCCGAGCAGCGCCGCCAATACCCTCAGCTTCATCCCGCCCCCCAAGGCCGAGACAATGCAGGTTTTTCCTGGGGTGACCGTGGCAGGTCGAGGGGCGGAAATCAATCCTTGCCGCTGGGCTGCCCGCAGGAAGTGCGACCCACCAGACCGGATCCCGCCGCGCTCAGCGCGCGTCCGGCCCGACCACCCGGATCCAGATCCAGTCATGCCGGGGATCGCGCGGCCCTTCCCGCGCCTGGAGATTGGTGACCCGCAACAGCACGCCGGACAGCGCCTGCTCGGCATCCTTGTCCTGCCCGAGATAGACCCGGTAGAGCGGCCCCGGGCTCCCCGGCGGCGCCGGCGGTGTCCGTGACAGGCGGATCACGTTGGGGCCGAGATCGCCGAGCTCATGGAGCAAGCCGCCGATTTCCGCCTGCTGGTCCGGCGACAAGGCCCAGCGCAGGAAGCTTGCGCCGATATCCCGCGCGAAGGCGCCGTCCTTCGGATGCTCGACGAAGGCGCGGTCGAGACAGAGCGTGGCGTCGAGCATCCGGCCGCGCCCGTCGGTCTCGAGGTTGACGGTCACCAGCGCCCGGAACTTCTCGCCCGCGGGACGGAAGCCGTGCCAGGTATTGCCGTCCGCCAGCACGCGCGGGGCTTCATAGCGCTCGAGGTTGAACCAGCGGAAGAACTCCTGGTCGAGCGCGTGCTTGAGCTCGGAGCCGATCATGCCGGGCGACGATAGCCCGGATAGATGGCCGCGAGATAGGCGTGGCAGGCGAGGCGCGCCTGCTCGCGGTCGAAGTTGCGCGGATCGATCATCAATCCCCACCAGAAGCCATCGAGCAGCGAGGAAAGACCGGTGCCGGCGACGGCGGGACTGACCGCGATCCGGCGCCCCTTCGGCGTCAGGCGACGGCATTCGGCGATCGCCATGCGGGTGTATTTGCGCTCCTTGCGGGTCGCGGAATCCCGCCGCGGCGCGCGGCTCATCTCGTCGGCCCAGAAGGCGAACCAGGCGGCGACATGCGTGGGATCGAGCGCTTCGGGATCGAAGGCGGCATCGATCATCGCCGCGAGCCGCGCCTGCGGCTTCGGACCGGCCGCCTTCAAATGCCGCTGCAGCACCGAGTCGTAATGCTTGATCAGGTCGTCCAGCGAGGCGGTCAGCAGCTTGTCCTTGCCGCCGAAATAGAAGCTGACGATGCCGGCGGCGAGGCCCGCCTCCTTGGCCAGGGCGCCGACCGTGGCGCCGGGATGTCCTTCGCGCGCGACGACCCGGATCGCCGCCTCGATCAGCGCCTGGCGCTGCTTGTCGGATTTGGCTCTGGCCATGCTTCGTGCCGCCGGGGTTTGACACCCGCTTCACCGTCCGCCATTTTGAACACTCGTTCAAAATGGAGCCTGCCGTGGCGCGCGATCCCCGTTTCGATCCCCTGTTTGAACCCATCAAGCTCGGTCCGAAGACCGCACGGAACCGTTTCTATCAGGTTCCGCATTGCAGTGGGATGGGGTACGACCGGCCGAACACGCTGGCCGCGATGCGCGGCATGAAGGCGGAGGGCGGCTGGGGCGTCGTCTGCACCGAATACTGCTCGATCGATCCCCGTTCCGACGACACGCCTTATCCTTACGCCACGCTGTGGGACGACGGCGACATCAAGGCCCATGCCAAGATGACCGACGCGGTGCATCGCCACGGCAGCCTCGCCGGCGTGGAGATGTGGCTGGGCGGCGATGCCGTCTCCAATCTCACGACCCGCCGCAC
>DASZYM010000367.1:0-3190 GCA_035545355.1 Dongiaceae bacterium | reverse complement strand
GTCTTCACCAGGCCGATGAGACCGGCCTTGGTCGCCGAATAGGCCGCCATGCCGGCATTGCCTTCCTTGCCGGCGATCGAGGCGACATGGAGGATGCGGCCGTATTTCTTCGCCAGCATGTGCGGGATCGCCGCCTTGGTGAGCAGGAACGCGCCCTTCAGGTTGATGCGATAGACCGCGTCGAAATCGTCGATATCGACATCATGGGTTGGCACGTTGGTCTTGCCGGTGATGCCGGCGCAGTTGACCAGCGCATCGATCTTGCCGAATTCCTTGGCGATGCCGTCGATGGTGGATTGCACGGCATTCCAGTCGGTGACATCGACCGCGCGGGCGATCGCCTTACCGCCGAGCGATTTGGCCGCCGCCTCGACGCCCTCCTTGTTGCGGTCGAGCGCCGCGATGCGCACGCCCTGCCCCGCCAGGAAGCGCGCGGCCTGCAGGCCGATGCCGCTGGCGGCTCCGACGACGACCACGTTGTAATCCCCACGATCGATGTATTGCAGCGCCATCTGCAGGCCCCTTGACTGACTGACTAACTGATGTGAACTTCCGCCGCGGCGGCGACGGCCTCGTCGCGTTCCTTCGCGGCCGCGCGCTCCTCGTCGATGATCCGGGCGGCGCGGCGCAGGAGATCGGTGATCCCGCTGCCCGCGGCGCCGGAGATGGCGAAGACCTGGTTGCCGCTCTTCTTGGTGATCTTGGCGGCACGGGCGAGCTTCTTCACCTTCTCGGCGATCGCCTCTTCGGTCAGGGCATCGCATTTGTTCAGGGCGACGAGCTCGCGCTTCGCCTCGAGGCCGGCGCCATAGGCGACGAGCTCGCGGCGCACGGTCTTGTAGGCGTCGGCGACATCGTCCTGGGTGCCGTCCACCAGATGGATCAGCACGCCGCAACGCTCGATATGGCCGAGGAAGCGGTCGCCGAGGCCGGCGCCTTCATGCGCGCCCTCGATCAGGCCGGGGATGTCGGCCAGCACGAATTCGCGCTGATCGACCCGCACGACGCCGAGCTGCGGGTGCAGGGTGGTGAAGGGATAATCGGCGATCTTCGGCTTGGCGCGGCTGACCGCGGCGAGGAAGGTCGACTTGCCGGCATTGGGCAGGCCGAGCAGGCCCGCATCGGCGATCAGCTTCAGACGCAGCCAGACCCAGCGCTCCTCGCCCGGCCAGCCCTCGCCCTTCTGGCGCGGCGCCTGGTTGGTCGAGGTCTTGTAATGCGCGTTGCCGAAGCCGCCATCGCCGCCCTTGCAGAGCGTGACCGTCTGGCCCGGCGTCACCATGTCGAACAGCACGTTCTCCTTGTGCTCGTCGAGGATCTGGGTGCCGACCGGCACCTTCAAGGTGATCGTGGGCCCGGACGGGCCCGAACGGTTGGCGCCGGAGCCGTGATAGCCGCGGCGCGCCTTGAAGTGCTGGGTGTAGCGATAGTCGATCAGCGTGTTGAGGTTGGGCACCGCCTCGACGATGATGTCACCGCCGCGGCCGCCATCGCCGCCATCGGGTCCGCCGAACTCGACGAACTTCTCGCGGCGGAAGCTGACGCAACCCGCGCCGCCGTCGCCGCTCTTCACGAAGATCTTGGCCTCGTCGAGGAACTTCATGACACCAGCCTCTCGCCGAGGTCCTGGCAGAAGCGCAGGAGGTAGCCGTCGGGATCCTGGACCAGGAACTGGCGCTGGCCGACCTCGCGGTCGCCGGCGCGGTACCACTTCTCCCAGGGCTCGCGGCGCAGCTTCGTGCCGTTGCGCTGGATTGCGCCGAGCAAGGCATCGAGATCGGAGACCTCGATCTGGAAATTGATGCCGCGGCCGAACGGGGTCTCCAGCCGGCCGGTCAGCCAGGTGAAATCGTGATCGGCGGTGATCTCTTCCAGCATCAGTTCCGCGCCTTCGCGGTCGAGATAGGCGAAGCGATCCTCCGGCCGCTCGTAGCGCGCGCGGAATCCCAGCACGTCGCGATAGAACGCGAAGCTGACGCCGAAATCCCGGCAGTAGAGCTCGGGCACCAGGCGCTGGGGCGATGTCGTCATCGGTTCTCTCCGATGGAAGCGATCGACTCCGCCGTCATCCCCGAACTTGGTTCGGGGGTCCACGCCTTTCTTCCTTCGAGGCCCAAGGCGTGGATCCCGCGGCCTAGCCGCGGGATGACGACTGAGTGGTTGGAACCGTTGTGCGACACAGGGGACATCCAGAATCGAAAAAGGGGAACGGCGGCTTCGCCATTCCCCTTCCAAAACTTGCGGTCGTGAATGGCTGCGCCTTATCTCAGGCGCAACGATTTCACTCCGCGGCCGGTCGCTTCACTTCGGCGGGCTTGATCGACACGAAGGTGCGGCCGCCCGTGCTGGTGTGGAAAGCGACCTTGCCGTCGGTCTTGGCGAAGAGCGTGTGGTCCTTGCCCATGCCGACATTGGCGCCGGGATGGAACTTGGTGCCGCGCTGACGCACCAGGACGTTGCCGGCGAGCACGAGCTGGTCGCCGAAGCGCTTCACGCCCAGGCGTTGGCCGGCGGAATCGCGGCCGTTGCGAGAGCTGCCGCCTGCTTTCTTATGTGCCATGACTTCTGAACTCCTGAAGGCAGCGCCGTTTAGGCGGCCTGGATGTTGGTGATCTTGAGCGCCGTCAGCTTCTGGCGGTGGCCGCGCTTGCGGCGATAGTTGTGCCGGCGATGCTTCTTGAAGATGATGACCTTGTCGGCCTTCTCCTGGTCGACGATCTCGGCGGCGACGCTGGCGCCGGCGACGGTCGGCTGGCCGATCGTGACATTGGCGCCGTCGCCGATCATCAGCACTTCGAGGCTGACGGTCGCACCCGCTTCGCCCTCGAGCTTCTCCACCAGGATGACGTCGTTGGTGGCGACCTTGTACTGCTTGCCGCCGGTCTTGATCACCGCATACATGATGCTCGTCCCTAACTCACTGGCTCGGCGCTCGAAAGAAGCTGCCGAAAGCGCAAAAACAATAAGCCGCCAGCCCGCAAACCCGGGGCGACCCGAACCGGAGCCGGGAATATACGGAGCGAAGTTCCGCTGTCAATGCGATTCCCAGGCCGGTCCGGCACCGGCCAAGAACCGGCTCATTCTATCAACCAATTGATCGGAAAAGAATAATCCGATGCTGACCGGCGGCGGGGTCTGGTCCGTGCCCAATTGACCGTGGCCACGCCTTCCGCGCATGCTTCTAATCCTA
>DASZYM010000366.1:0-1962 GCA_035545355.1 Dongiaceae bacterium | reverse complement strand
ACCCCTCACCTCGGCCCTCTCCCTCAAGGGGAGCGGGGGATTTGTTGGCTGCTTTAACTGAAAGCAAGCTCCACTTCCCTCTCCCCTTGAGGGAGAGGGTTACGCAGGCTTGGCGAGCGGAGCGAGCTTAGCCGGAGTTGGGTGAGGGGTCGCTCGGTCTATCCGCCAATCATGCCAGGCTCGGGGTCCGGTACAGCACCTTGCCGCCGACTTTTATCTCGGCGTCCACGAGGTACTTCTTCACCGCGTCCATGTCGATCTCGATGCCGAGGCCCGGTTTCTCCGGCAGCACGATCTCGCCGTTCGCGTTCGGCGCGATATGGGTCTTGCACATCTCCCAGGCCATCGGCTGGGGCCGCACCGGGTATTCGCAGATCTTGTGATCCTTCAATCCGGCGAAGGGCTGGATCGAGGCGCAGAGCGCCAGATGCGTGGTGAAGGTGTGGTTGACATAGGTGACGCCCTTCCCCACCGCGTAATCGGCGACGATCTTCGCCGGGCCGATGCCGCCGATCCGGCCGCAATCGATCTGGATGAAGCCGACTCCGCCGTAGTCGATCGTGTGCCGCGCCATGAAGACGTTGTGCGCCGCCTCGCCGCCGGCGAGCTTGACCTTGCGGCTGCGCTTGGCGAGCGCGCCGTAGGCCTCGTAGGCGCTGCCGTTGAACGGCTCCTCGAACCAGGTGGCGTTGACCGCCTCGAGATCGGCGAGCCGCGCCGCCGCCGCATCCACGTCCTCGCCGAAGATCTGCCCGGCATCGATCAGCAGCGTGCCTTCGGCGCCGATCCCCTCGCGCGCGGCGCGCAGATGGTCGGCATCGTCCTTGACCGTGCCGCGTCCGAACGGGCCCCAGCCGCATTTGACCGCGCGATAGCCGCCGTCGCGGACACCGCGGCAGAGCTGATAGGTCTCCTGCGGTGTGTCGCCGAAGAGCTGCGAGGCGTAGGGGAGCTTCGGGTGGGCTTTGTCATAGCCGAGGAGCTTGTAGACCGGCGCGCTCTCCTTCTTGCCCAAGAGGTCCCAGAGCGCGATCTCGATCCCCGACCAGGTGTGGGCGGCCTGCAACAGGTCCATGCAGTTCCACTGGATGGTCGCGGCGAGGCGCGCGATGTCCTTGGGCGAGGACACATCCTCGCCCAGCACCTGCGCCGAGACCGGCCGGCAGGCGCCATGCGACATGGGCGCCACCGACGAGGCGATCGAGGTCAGCGGCGAGGCCTCGCATTCGCCCCAGGCGGTGATGCCGCCGCCGCGCACCCGCACCAGCAGCGCATCCTGGCTGCCGTCGCCGGCATCGGTCACCACCGGCATGGAGATGTAGAAGAAGTCGATCGCCTCGATTTTCATGACAAGACCCTTTGTCCTTCCTTCTCGGTCGCCGGGTGCGCCGCCGCTTTCGCGCGCAGCGCCTCCGGCGGTATGTGACAGCGCAGCCGCACGCCGCCGCAATCCTGCCAGGGCGGCCGCTCGGTCTCGCAGATCGCACCGACCTGCCACGGGCAGCGCCCGGCATAGACGCAGCCGGGCTGCCCGCGCCGCGGCGGCTTGCTGGTGGAGAGCTGCGGCGGCACGCCGGGGGGACTGAGCGGCACCGGCACCGCGTTCAGCAGCGTGTAGGTATAGGGATGGAAAGGCGGCGCGAAGACCTTGTCGGTCGGCCCGATCTCCATCACCTCGCCGCCATAGAGCACGCAGACCCGATCTGCGAGCAGCCGCACCACGGCGAGGTCGTGCGAGATGAACAGCATGGCGATGCCGTGCTCGGCCTTCAGCCGCCGCAGCAGCGCGAGCACATTGGCCTGCACCGACACGTCCAGTGCCGAGAGGATCTCGTCGCAGAGCAGCAGCGCCGGCTCGGCCGCCAGGGCCCGTGCGATCGCAACGCGCTGGCGCTCGCCGCCGGAGAGCTGGTCGGGAAAGCGCGCCGCATAGCTCTCGTCCAGCCGCACGTCGCCCAAGGC
>DASZYM010000365.1:0-4288 GCA_035545355.1 Dongiaceae bacterium | reverse complement strand
TCGTTCCAGACCCAGAGCGCCTGCACCGTGACGACGGTCGCGAGCGCCGGCCCGGAGAGCGGCAGGACGATCGAGCGGAAGATGCGCCAGCTTCCGGCGCCGTCCATCAATGCCGCCTCCACGAGCGCGTATGGGATGGTGCGGAAGAAATTCGTCAGCAGGAAGGTCGAGAACGGCAGCAGCACGCCGGTATAGATGACGATCACCGCCTGGTAGGTGTTGAGCTGTCCGGTCGCCGCGGCGATCTGGAACAGCGGGATCACCAGCACGATCGGCGGGATCACCATCAGGGCGATCAGCACGCCGAGGACGTAGGGGCCGCCGCTCCATTTCATCATCGCGATGGGATAGGCGGCGAGCGCCGCCAGAGCCGTCGAGAGGATGACCGAGAATACCGTCACGATCAGCGAGTTGAGGACCCAGAGGTAGAGCTCGCCGCCGGCGATCGAGTTCAGCAGCGTCGAGACGACCGGATGCGCGGGAAGGCCGAACTGGTTGTCGAGAAACTCCGCATTGGTCTTGAGCGCGCTGGTGAGCATGAAATAGAGCGGCACCAAGGCGATCGCGGCGAAGATCAGCAGGGTGAAGTGCCGGATGAGCGACGCCGACCAGGCGTGCAGGCGATCAGTCCGCGGCATAGTGATCGAGCCGCGCTTCCAGCCATTGCCGTGCCGCGAGCAGCACGCCGACCAGCGCCAGCAGCACCAGGCTTGCCGCAGCGCCGACGCCGATCTGGCTGTTCTGGAAGACTTGTTGGTAGATATAGAACTCGGTGACCACCGTGCTGTTCTGCGGCCCGCCGCGGGTCATGACGTAGATATACGAGAAGACCCAGGAGAGCATGTTGATCATCTCGACCACGGCATAGAAGGCGAGGGTGGGCGCGAGCTGCGGCACGGTGACGTGGCGCAGGATCTGGAACCAGTTGGCGCCGTCAACCCGCGCCGCTTCGAAATACTGCTCGCCGACGCTGCTCAGCCGCGCCAGGCAGAGGATGATGCCGAAGCCGAGTTCCTTCCAGACGATCACCGCCATGATGGTCGGCATCGCCAGCGCCGGATCGCCGAGCCAGTCCGCGGCGAGCGCATCGAGGCCGATTGCGCGCAAGCCGCTGTTGATCTGGCCCTGGTACTGAAAGAGATAGCCGAAGACCACGCCGACCACCGGGATCGACAGGATGTAGGGTACGAAGAGCAAGGCGCGGTAGATCTTCCAGCCGCGCGGCCGGTCGTGCAGGATCTGCGCCAGCAGCACGCTCAAGACCAGCAGCACCGGCACGCATAGGAAGAGCTTGAGGTTGTTGGCGATGGCGCCGAGGAACAGCGAATCGGTGAAGATGAACTGGAAATTCGCCGCGCCGACAAAGCGCGTCGGCAGATAGACCGAGCGTCCGACATGCTCGACGCTGAATTTCAGCAGCGACAGCATCGGATAGGCGAAGATCAGCCCGACGAAGCCGATCATCGGCAGCGAGTAGATCCAAGGCAGCCAGCGCTCGGCGCGACGCATCAAACCATCGATCTATCAATACATGATGTTTCTTACATAATATGATACGAAGCTGGACGCAACGGCCGTTTAAGCGCCGGAGCGCGCGTCGGTATCGGCCAACGCGCCTCGGAGTCCGATTCGAACACGCTGCGAATGTGTTGGCGCGCCACGACCTCGAACGTCGTGCCATCGCGGCGCGGCGCTCGTCCGCGTTCCGTGGACAGGCCGATAAGCCTATGCGCTAATTCACGGAATGGTCCTCAGCCATGTCATCCTCGCACTCTCGCTGGCCTATCTCGGCCTGCTCTTCGCCGTCGCGCATTTCGGCGAGCGGCTGGCGCCGCGCTGGTCGCGCAGCCGTCTGGGCGCGCTGGTCTATGCGCTGTCGCTGTCGATCTATTGCACCTCCTGGACCTTCTACGGCTCAGTCGGCCGCGCGGTCACCAGCGGGCTCGATTTCGCGCTGATCTATGTCGGCCCGGTCGTCGTCATCATCTTCGCGCTGCCGCTGATGCGCCGCATGGTGACGGTGGCCAAGCGCCAGAACGTGACCTCGATCGCCGACTTCCTCGGCGCGCGCTACGGCCGCAGCCGCGGTGTCGCGGTGATCGCGACCCTGATCGCCGTGATCGGCGCCATGCCGTATCTGGCGCTGCAGCTCCAGGCCGTCTCCTTCAGCTTCGCGGCGCTGGCGGGCGAGAAGGGCGGCATCGGCCCACTCGGCGGCGGCCTGCCGGACTGGCTCGACACGGCCTTCGTCGTCGCGCTGATGATGGCCGCCTTCACCATCCTGTTCGGCGTGCGCCACGTCCAGGCGAGCGAGCAGCATCGCGGCATGATGCTGGCGATCGGCCTCGAATCCCTGGTGAAGCTCTTCGCCTTCCTGGCGGCCGGCATCTTCGTCGTCTGGCACATGTTCGACGGGCCGGCCGACCTGATGGCGCGGGCGCCCGCGATCGCCGTCATGACGAAGCTCACCTCGAGCGGTCCCAACGCCGATTGGCTGGCGATCACCGCGCTTTCCGGCTTCGCCTTCCTCTGCCTCGACCGGCAGTTCCATGTCGCGGTGGTCGAGCACGACCAAGCGCAGAGCCTCAAGACCGCGCGCTGGCTGTTCCCGCTCTACCTGCTGCTGATCAACGCATTCGTCGTGCCGATCGCGATGGCCGGGGTCGTGCGCTTCGGCACCGGCGGCGTGCCCGACGATTTCGTGCTGACGCTGCCGCTCTCGGCCGGGGCCGACGGGCTGACCGCCTTCGTCTTCATCGGCGGGCTCTCGGCGGCGACCAGCATGGTGGCGGTCGCCTGCATGGCCCTGTCCGGCATGATCGGCAACGAGCTGGTGATGCCGTTCCTGCTGCGCGGGCGCCATGGCGATGCGGATCTCGGGCGCCTGGCACTGCTGGTGCGCCGGCTCGCCGTGGTCGCGATCCTGCTCGCCGCCTATTTCTTCTACCGCAACATCGCCGGCCTGCTGCCGTTGGCGACGATCGGGCTGATCTCGTTCTGCGCCGTGGCCAATCTGGCGCCGGCGCTGATCCTCGGCCTCTATTGGCGCCAGACCCACCGCCTCGGCGTCATCCTGGGGATGATCGGCGGCTTCTCGGTCTGGCTCGGGGCCATCCTCTGGCCGACCATGCAGCCGGCCGTGGCCGCGCCGCTGCCGCCGATCGGCCCGCTCGCCTGGTTCGAGCCGCTGGAGCGCGGCTTCGTCGCGGCGCTCGCCGTCAATCTCATTCTGCTGATCCTGGGCTCGCTGCTGGCGCGCCAGACCGCGCGCGACCGCCAGCAGGCCGCGGCCTTCATCGACGAGATCGCCGATCCGGCAAAGCTGCCGGCCGCACCGCCCAAGGACGAACTGCACCAGCTCCGCGAATTGGCCGCGCGCTTCATCGGCAATGACCGTGCCGAGGCCGCCTTCCGCGACCTGCATCTCTCCGGCGCCGCGGCGGCGGAGTTCACCGAGCGCCTGCTCTCCGGCACGATCGGCGCCGCCTCGGCGCGCGTCGTCGTCACCATGGCGCGGCGCAAGGCGCCGTGGTCCACCGCATGGCTGCCGGGCTGGATGCCGGGTTCGGTCCGCGACATGCTGAACGAGGCGACCGCCGCGATCCGCTACAACGCCGACGTCCTGCGCAAGACGCTCGATCATATGGGCCTCGGCATCGCCGTCTTCGATTCAGCCGGCCGCCTCGAAGTCTGGAACGAGCGCTTCGCCGCGCTGACCGGCCTGCCGCCGGCGAGCCTCTCGGTCGGCGTCGATGTCGCCTTGCTGGCGGCGCGCGTGCCGGCTTTGCGCGATCTGCAGCCGCCCGATCCGAAGCCGGTCAGCGAGTTCCGTCTCGGAAACGGCGACGTGACCGAGCTCAGGGTCGATCCGCTCTCGGGCGGCGGCATCGTCGTCACCGCCGGCGACGTGACCGAGCGCGTGCGCGCCGCCGAGGCCCTGCGCGACAGCGAGCGCCGCACCCGCATCGTCACCGACAACGTGCCGGTGCTGATCGCCTACGTCGATCGCGACCAGTGCTATCGCTTCACCAACCGGCCCTACGAGGCCGCCTTGCGCCTGCGCCCGCAGGAAGCGGCCGGCCGGCGGGTCGAGGAGATGCTCGACCCCGCGCGCTACCGTCGCCTGAGGCCCCATATCGAGGGTGTCCTGCGCGGCGAGCCGCAGAGCTTCGAAATCGACTTCCCGACCAACGACGTCAAGATCGAGGTGGCGCAGGGCAGCTACATCCCGCATTTCGACGAGCAGGGCAGGGTCTTGGGCTTCTTCCTGCTCTATGTCGACACGACC
>DASZYM010000364.1:0-2663 GCA_035545355.1 Dongiaceae bacterium | reverse complement strand
GCGCAAAGGCATCACAGAGATGCTGGCCGACCGCCTGCTCGCCTTGCAGGCGGCGTTCTCGCGCAACGATCTCGGCTATGAGCTGGTCTCCTCGGGCGGCTTCTTCGCCTATGTGAAGCATCCGCATCGCGGGCTGTCGGCCATGCAGGTCGCCAAGCGCCTGGCCGAGCGACAGAACCTGCTGATCCTCCCCGGCTCGATGTTCGGTCCCGACCAGGACGACTATCTCCGCGTCGCCTTCGCCAATGTCGAAGCCAAATGGATGCCGGAAGTCGCCGAACGCCTCGCGCGCGACGCAGCGGCGGGCTGACCGTCCGTGCTTTGACAAGCCCAAGCGCCGCGCCTATCTTTGTGTCATGCAAATCTCGTTGCCGCCAAAGCTTGAGGAGCTGGTTCGCGAGAAGGTCGAATCCGGCCGCTATAGCGACGCCAGTGAGGTGATTCGGGATGCGCTCAAGCTCATGCAAGAGCTCGATGCGGTTCAAGGCATGAAACTTGAGCGGCTTCGTGAGGAACTCGCGAAAGGCGAAGCGGATCTCGCCGCGGGCCGCAAGACGGTCATTGCAAATGACGATGAGTTGAGTGCGCTGTTCGCACGTCTATGAGACGGCTGGTCTTTGCTGATCTGGCGCTCGACGATCTGAGAGATATCGCTCATTTCACTGAAGCACGTTGGGGTGCCGATCAGAAGCGTCGGTATCTCTCCTCAATCAAGATCACTGTGCAGCGGCTGCGCGAGAATCCGCGACTTGGCCGAAATCGGCAAGACGTCCACCCAGGCTATTACAGCCTCCTCGCCGGACGTCACGTCATCTTCTATCGCTTCACCGACGATGAATGCGAGATCGTCAGGATCATCCATGATCGGATGGACGTGCACCGGCTGCTTGGTGCCTGAGAACCACCGGGGAGGCGCGGGGTCAGGCGCGCCTCCCCGGTCCAGGGGCTGCAAGTGACAGGGAGGAGATCACGCGGCCCCCATAGGAATGGGTGTTGGGGATCAATTCATAGATTTGGCTAGGTCGACGAGATCGATGAACTCCGCCCGCGTGCCGTCCCCATCGAAACCCCTCGATGCCTTCGCCAGTTCCGCAATCTGGTCGTAGGAATAGCCCTTCAAATAGTCCCCGCCGCGCAACTTCTGGCCGAACGCCGCGACTGCCGCGGCGAAATCGAGATCGCCGCCGGTCGATTCGGGTTTTTCCAGACGCGCGGTCGCGAGCGGAGTCTCGATCAGCTTCGACACGTCGCCGTCGGGCGCCTTGTAACGCAGGCGCAAGAAAGCGAACTCCTCCGGCTTCACATCGGAGGCCGGAACCTGCCGCGCCTCGCCGCCGCCATAGCGCAGCGGATCGACCGCGAGCCCCTTCGACCCGACCAGCGCGATCTCGTAGAGTGCGGTCACCGTATGCCCGGCGCCGATCTCGCCGGCATCCTTGCGGTCGTTGTTGAAATCCTCGCGCTTCAGCGCGCGGTTCTCGTAGCCGATCAGGCGGTATTCGGCGACGATGGCGGGATTGAACTCGATCTGCACCTTCACGTCCTTGGCGATCGTCTCGATGGTCGCGTCGAGCTGATCGACCAGGAGGCGCTTGGCCTCTTTCAGGCTGTCGACATAGCCGTAATTGCCGTTGCCGATATCGGCGATCTGCTCCATCAGCGCGTCGTTGTAATTGCCCTCGCCGAAGCCCAGCGTGCTCAGCGCGATGCCGGATTTGCGGCTGTCCTCGACCATCGACTTCAACTGATCGAGATCGGTGATGCCGACATTGAAGTCGCCGTCGGTCGCCAGGATGATGCGGTTGATGCCGCCGTCGATCCGCGCCTGCTTCGCCATCGCATAGGCGAGCTGGATGCCTTCGCCGCCGGCGGTGCTGCCGCCGGCCTGCAGGCGCTCCAGCGCGTCGTCGATCTTGTCCTTGTCGGCGCCCGAAGTCGGCTCCAGCACCACGCCGGCGGCGCCGGCATAGACCACGATCGAGACCCTGTCGTCGGCGCGGAGCTGATCGACCAGCAGATGCATGCCGGATTTCAAGAGCGGCAGCTTGTCCGGCTCGTCCATCGAGCCCGAGACGTCGATGAGGAAGACCAGATTGGCCGGCGGCCGCGCGCCGTGCTGCGGCTGATAGCCCTTGATGCCGATCTCGAGCAGATAGGTATCGGGATTCCACGGCGTCCTGGCGATATGCGTCGTGGCCGTGAACGGCACGCCGGCATCCTCGGGGCCGGGATAGTCATAGGTGAAATAGTTGACCATCTCCTCGACCCGCACCGCATCCTTGGGCGGCTTCTGCCCCTCCATCAGGAAGCGGCGGACATTGGCATAGGAGCCGGAATCGACATCGACCGAGAAGGTGGAGACCGGCGCCTCCGCCACTTCCTTCACCGGGTTGTCGTCGATCGGCAGGTACTTCTCGGTGTTCTCCGGCGGCGGGGCATAGGCCATCTGCGGACTGGCCGGCGCGATGTTCTGATTGAAACTCTCGACCGGGCCCGGCACCAGGCCGCCGGTCGCCTTCTGATCCTGCTGCGGCGCCGCGGTCTCGGGTTGATTGCCGTTGGCGGCATATTGCTGCTTGTCGCCCTGTTCGCAGCCGAACAGCAGCATCGCTCCGGCGAGCACGATGGCGCCGGCGAAACGGGATGGATGCATCTGGTCCCCT
>DASZYM010000363.1:0-10807 GCA_035545355.1 Dongiaceae bacterium | reverse complement strand
ACGATCCCGATCTGCTGATCGCCGACGAGCCGACCACCGCGCTCGACGTCACCGTGCAGGCGCAGATCCTGAAACTGCTGCGCGACCTCCAGGCGCGGCTCGGCATGGCGATCCTGCTGATCACCCACGACCTCGGGCTGGTGCGCCATTTCGCCGACCGGGTCGCGGTGATGCAGAAGGGCAAGATCGTCGAGGCCAAGACGCCCGAGGCCCTGTTCAAGAACCCGGAGCATCCCTACACCCGGATGCTGCTGGCCGCGCAGCCCAAGGGCCGCGCCCACGAGACGCCGGCCGATGCAAGGACGCTGGCGGCGGTCAAGGATCTCAAGGTCTGGTTCCCGATCAAGGCCGGGGTGTTTCGCCATGTGGTCGATTACGTGCATGCGCTGGAAGACGTGAGCGTCGAGATCCGCGAAGGCGAGACCCTGGGCGTGGTCGGCGAATCCGGCTCCGGCAAGACCACGCTCGGCCTGGCGCTGCTGCGGCTGATCGACAGCAAGGGCGAGATCGTGTTCGAGGACCAGCGGATCGACGGCTACGACCGCGGCGACATGCGGCCGCTGCGCCGCGAGATGCAGATCGTGTTCCAGGATCCCTATGGCTCGCTCTCGCCGCGCCTCTCGGTCGCCGAGATCGTCGCCGAGGGGCTGGAAGTGCACGGGATGGAGAAGGAGCCCGGCGCCCGCGACCGCGCGGTGGTCGAGGTGCTGCAGGAAGTGGGGCTCGACCCCGCGACCCGGCATCGCTATCCGCACGAGTTCTCCGGCGGTCAGCGCCAGCGCATCTCCATTGCCCGCGCCCTGATCCTGAAGCCCAAGCTGATCGTGCTCGACGAGCCGACCTCGGCGCTCGACATGTCGGTGCAGGCGCAGATCGTCGATCTGCTGCGCGACCTCCAGGCGCGCCATGGCCTGGCCTATCTCTTCATCAGCCACGATCTCCGCGTGGTCCGCGCCCTTGCGGACCGGGTGATCGTGCTGAAGGATGGCCGCATGGTGGAGCAAGGCCCGGTCGACCGCATCTTCGAGCAGCCGAGCGCCGACTATACCAAGGCGCTGCTGCGCGCCGCCTTGTTCCATGAAGCGGCCGAAGGCGTAGTGCGGCAATGAAGCTCGTCCTTTCCGATACCGGCGCCGATTTCGCAGCCTGGCAAGCGGCCTTCCGCGAGGGCGCGCCCGATTTGACCCTGGTGCACGACAAAGGCGGCGCGAGCTTGCCCGGCATCCGCTATGCGATGACCTGGAAGCCCGAAGCCGATCTCTATCGCCGCATGCCGGATCTCGCCGCACTCTTCGTGCTCGGCGCCGGCATCGAGCGCTTCCTCGCCGATGCCACGGTGCCGCCCCAGATCAAGATCGTGAAGATGGCCGAGCCCGGCCTCACCCAGGCGATGGAGCATTACGTGCTCTGGCAGGTGCTGAACCATCACCGCCGCTTCTGGGAGCTCGACGCCGCCCAGCGCGAGGCGACATGGATCGACCAGACCTACCCGGCGCCCTGGGAGCGCAGGGTCGGCGTGCTCGGCCTCGGCACGCTCGGCGCGGCGATCGCGACGCTGCTCGCCGCGTTCGGCTTCGCGACGCGCGGCTGGAGCCGGAGCGCGAAGACGATCGACGGCGTGGAATGCTTCGCCGGGCCGGAGAGTCTCGATGCCTTCCTCGACGGCGTCGAGATCCTGGTCTGCCTGCTGCCGCTGACCGACGAGACGCGCGGCATCCTCAATGCCCAGCTCTTCGCCAAGCTGGCGCCGGGCGCGGGCCTCATCAATGTCGGCCGCGGCGCGCATCTCAATGAATCCGATCTCATCCCGGCGCTGGATTCCGGCCGGCTCACCGCGGCCAGCCTGGACGTGATGGCGATGGAGCCGCTGCCGGCGGGTCATCCGTTCTGGAAGCATCCGCGCATCTTCCTGACCCCGCATCTCGCGGCCGATGTCGACCCGGTGACCTCCGCTGTCGCGATCCGGCAGCAGATCGCGCGGTTCGAAGCGGGCCGGCCGCTGGAGCATGTCGCCGAGCGCGCGCGGGGCTATTGACGGCTATGCATTCCCATCCGCGTCCCGCCGCGCCGATTGCATTGGACCGTGCCGTCGCCCTCCTGCTTGACTGAAAGCCATGACGACACCTGCCAATCCGCTCGACCCGAAATCGCTGCTCGAACAGGCCTTCGAGATGGGCGAGGAGTTTCCCGGCCCGGCCGAGGACCTGCTGCTCTCCTGGCTGCTGAGCCTCGGTGCCGATCAGCCCGCCGACGCAGCCGCCAAGGTGCTGCTGCCACGCTATGCCGCCCAGCTTGCCGGCAAGAGCGATAGGCTGCCCATCGTGCGGCTGCACCGCCTGCTGGAGCAGGTGGCGATCAGTCCGCCCGCCGCGCCCAAGCGCGGGCGCCTCTCCGGCCGGACCAGGCGCGCGAGCTCGGTCTGACATAACCGACTCGGCGGCGCCTTTTGCCGCTAAGTCCTTGAGGCCAATGGGATAATCCCCTTCACGGCGCAACCTGGATTTTCGATTTCGTGTAAGTCCTGTGTAAGTTCGAGGCGGGCCGGACTTGCCAGGATGAGAGAGTATAGTTCACTTTTTGTTCTATGGCAACCGTGGCGATGGTCCCGCATTGCTCGGCTGGCGCTCCGCACCCACCGCGCTAGAAGAAAGAGCCGAGGCAGCCTCAGACTTGGATGTCGAGGCGGATCAGCAGGTTCTTCAGGCTGCTCTCAGTCTTGTTGTCGTCAGCTTGTGCGTTGGCGGTCGACGATAGCGACTGCTTCGATGAGTTCTGCAAGCCTTTCAAGAAGTCCTGTAGAGCGTCGACCAGCCGGCTTGTCGCATCCTGATTTGCTTTGAGTTTCGAGAAAGCAGCGCTGGTTTGCGAAAGATCGACCGGCGACGCTTCGCTCGCGGCCACGGGCGCCGCGTCGGTGCTCGTATCGCTGCCATCCGACTGGCCGACCTCGAAACTACCGAAGTTGGACATGCCGGCCAAGTCCAGGAACTGTTGGGTGGCGGCATCGACGCCTTGGTCGTCCTTGACCGTCAGCGATGCCGCGCTGCTGGTTCCCGTCGCCGTGCCGCCTCCGCCATCCGGTTGCGCCGTCGTCAAGTACATGGCGAGGAAGTCATCGTCCTTGCCGGCGTTCGCATCACCAAACGCCGCTGACGCCATGGCACTCACCGATATCGTGACGCTGCCGCCGCCGGAGCTGTTGTCGGTGAACTTCGCCTGAAAGCCCGCGAGGCTCCCGGTTTCATCGAGCTGCTTTTTCGCCTGCTCGCCTATATCGTGAATTGCCCGTGTCAGTGTCGGGGTTACAACGCTGCCGCCGCCGATAAGCATGTCAGCCTCACTGGCTACATTCGTCAGTTACCTGTAGCTGATCATCTACAGGTTAACCACTGGTTAACTTCAATCGCCGATAGCAGCCGATCTGCTCGTGGCGCTCTGACACCGCGCTCACCGTGCCACCGTTCGTCACGCGGGATTGTATGTCGCCTCGAAGGGCTTCTCCCTTTCGTAGCATCTACCGCCGGCGCAGCCTCGACAGCGCCTGGGAGCGCGCCGGGGGTGGAGCGTTTCTCGGTGCGGGTTTCTTGGTGATGATCTTCGAGGCCTTCGGGTCGGCGGTCTTGGCCCAGTCCTGGATGAAGGCGAAGAGCGCGCGCAAACCCAAAGCCTCGCCGCCTTCCGGCCGGCCCGGCTGGCCGCGCGCGATCCAGGCGAAGGTGTCGATATGCATCCACTTGGTGGTGGGTGCGACGAATTCCTGGAGATAGAGCGCCGCGGTCACCGCGCCGGCGAAGGGTCCGTCGGAGACGTTGTTGATGTCGGCGACCTTGCTGTCCAGCATGCGGCGATAGGGCCGCCAGAGCGGCAACTGCCAGAGCGGATCGCCCACGACCTTGCCATGGCGCAGCAGCGCCGCCGCGATGTCGTCGTCGTTCGAGAACAGAGCCGGCAGCTCCGGCCCGAGCGCCACGCGCGCGGCGCCGGTCAAGGTCGCGGTGTCGATCATCAGATCGGGCTTGTCGGTATCGGCTTCGGCGATCGCGTCGCAGAGGATCAGGCGCCCCTCGGCATCGGTGTTGCCGATCTCGACGGTGATGCCCTTGCGGGTCTTCACCACGTCGAGCGGCCGGATCGAATTCCCGGCGACGCTGTTCTCCACCGCGGGGATCATCAGGCGAAGCTGGATCGGGAGATTGGCCGCCATGATCGCGCGCGCCAGGCCCAGCATGGTCGCGCCGCCGCCCATGTCCTTCTTCATCATCAGCATGCCGGAGGCGGGCTTCAGGTCGAGCCCGCCGGTATCGAAGCAGACACCCTTGCCGATGAGGGCGAGCTTCGGCCCGCTATTGCCCCAGCGGATGTCGATCAGGCGCGGCGGCTTGGCGGCGGCGCGGCCGACCGCATGGATGGTCGGATAGTTCTGCTTCAGGAGATCGTCGCCGACGATCACCGAGAACTTCGCCTTGAATTGCTGCGCGACCTTCCGCGCCGCCTCGGCGAGCTCCGGCGGGCCCATATCCTCGGTCGGCGTGTTGATGAGGTCGCGGGCCAGCGCCAAGGACTGCGTCAGGTTCTCGACCTCGGCACGGTCGGCGAGGCGCGGCCAGACCAGCCGGGCGAAGTCCTTGCTCTCGCTCTTGTAGCGGCCGAAGCGGTAGCAGCCCATCGCCCAGGCGAAGGCATGGGCGGTCGCCTCGGCGGCCGAGAGATCGCCGTCGAGCTGATAGGTGCCTTGCGCGAGGCTGCCCGGCAAGGCCGCGAGCGACCAGCGGTCGATGCCCTCCTCGACGCCGACCAACACGCGGCTTGCATGGCCCTGGCGGCCGTTCAGCAGCAGGACGCTCGCCGGCTTGGCGGAGAAATTGTTGGCCTTGACCCAGTTCTGCACGTCGGCGGGTTGGGTCTTCAGCCAGGATGACAGGCGCTTTTCGCTGACCGGCGTAATCGGAATCGCTTTGCCGGCGCGTTGGACCAGATGTTCGAGCAAGGAGACCTCGTTGCGGAAGCTGGGGCATGAGCGCGCGGATTGTAGCCGTGCCGATGCTGACTCCGTCAACTCCCGACTTTTGTAAGTAGGGAGCGCGGTTCGTCGCGCTACGAGTTTCGATTTATCCTCCAAACTGGGTCGCCATCCCGGGACCTTGGCCCCGGGATCCACGCCTTTCTATCGTGCGGCACCCAAGGCGTGGATCCCGCGACCTAGTCGCGGGATGACGGCTGAGTTTGGCGATGAAACGAGACCAACCGGTTCACTCAGCCCTAATCGGAAGAGGTCGAGCATGCTAGACTCGGCGCGATGAGCATGGAGACGGCCGAATCCGCCAGCCGAAAATGGGGCGCCGAGGAACCCGCGCTGCCGGGCTTCCTGCGCTCGACCGCGCGGGTGGCGCCGTTCGCCGCCTGGGCGGTGGTCGTGCTCGGCGCGTTGGCCAGCCGCCCGCCGACCGCGCCGATCGAGCTCGAGATCCTGTCCTCGGCCTGGCACATGCAGGGCAGCGGATCGCTGGTGCCGCTGGTCAACGGCAATGTCGAGCCGGGCATCCCACCGCTCGGCTACTGGCTGATCCTGGCCGGCTGGCGGGCGATCGGGGTGACGGATATCTGGCCGCGGCTGCTCTCGGCCTTGGCGCTGCTGGCCACGCTGATCCTGATCGGCCGCACCGCGCAGGTGCTCTGGCCGCACCGCTCGACCACGCCGCTCTTCGCCCGCATCCTGCTGATCAGCCTGGGCGGCATCATCATCACCTCCTGCATGATCCAGCCGGAGGCGCTGAGCCTGCCGGTCGTGCTCGCCGGCTTCCAGGCGATCGCCATGCTGCGCATGAACCAGCGCTCCATCCCGGAGCAGATCGGCCTCTGGCTGGTCTTCGCCGCGGCGGTGGTGGTCGATGTCTTCCTGGTCGGCTGGGCGGCGCTGCTGCTGCTGCCGCCGGTCGGGCTGCTCGCGCCCAACCTGCGCGAGGCGCCGAGCGACCCGGAGGCGCGGCCCAGGGCATGGCGGCGGGTGCGCTGGCGCCTGACCGTGCTGGCGATCGTGGCGATTGCGGGATTCCTCGGCGCGCTCTGGTATCAGCGCGCCTCCGGCGGTGCCGCCGATCCGTTCGGCCTCGGCCGCCATTGGGCGGACGATTCGAGCGAGGCGACGCGGCACGAATCCTGGACCCTGGTCCTGATCCCGCTGATGCTCTATCCCTGGATCTGCTGGAAGACGCTGTGGCGCGCCTTCGCGCGGCAGACCCGCGACGGCTACGGCTTCGGCTTCCGGCTCTGCCTCATCTTCCTCGCCGCCGCGGTCGCCTCCGGCCTCGCCGGCGGCATGATGCTGCAAGGCATGCTGCCGATCGGCCTGCCGCTGGCGCTGATCGGCGCGCGCCTGCTCGCCAACCAGACGATCAAGCCCAAGGATTTCCACGCCGTGGTGCCGGGCTTCCTTGCCTTGATGCTCGGCCTCTTCTTCTTCCTGATGAACATGATCCCGACGGCGCATCTGGATTCGCTCTGGCGCCAGTTCTTCGGCGTGCCCCTGCCGATCTGGCTCGGCGGCAGCGGCCTCGCCTCGGGCATCGTGCTGTTCGTCGGCGGCTATGTGCTGGCGCAGCTCTCGCCCTCGCAGATGCTGTCGCGCACGCTGCAGGTCGCCTGCCTGCCGGTGCTGCTGATCACCTGCGCCAATATCGAATTCGCCAACAGCCTGGGCGCCTTCTTCGACCTGAAGCCGCTCGGCGCCAAGATGCGCGAGCTGGAGGATGCCGGCCAGGAGCTCGCGATCTATGGACCCTATCGCGGCGAGTACGACTTCTACGGCAGGCTGTCCAAGGCACCGACCGTGCTGCTGACCGAGCCCGAGGCCATGGCCTGGGCGGCGGCCCATCCCCGGGGCGCCCTGGTCACGCGGTTCGACGGCAGCGCCCTCGACCTGCCGGCCTTGCCCTATTACCGGGGCGCGGCGCGCGACCGCTGGGTCGCGATCTGGCCGAACAGCGCGGTCACCGACACCAAAGGCGCCGTCCTGGCGGCCAGTTTCTGATTCGGGCGCGTCGACTCGGGCGCGAGCGGCATTTACCCGCGGTTTACCCAACCGATCTAGCCTGGGATTTGCAGACAGAATCCCGCGACTCCGCTAGAATCGCCGAGTCAGGGGAAAGCCATCAGGCCGCTGGGAAAGGTCCATCGATGTCGTCCTTCACCATGAGTTATCGCAAGGTCGGCAATCGGGACAACCGGCGGGACAAGCGCCTGCCCCTGCCGGTCTTCACGGTCCGGATCAACGGCCAGGTCTGCGACACCTTGAACTGGTCGCTGGGCGGCCTCCTGGTCACCGGCTATGTCGGCATCGACAAGCCCGACGATGTCGTCAAGGTCGAGATCAAGATCAAGGATTCGACCGGCGACTACGCGGTCAAGGTGTCGGCCAAGGTGATCCGGGTCGATCACCGCGCCAACACGATCGCCTTGCGCTTCGAGGAAATGAGCCCGCTGATCTACGATTTCTTCGAGCGCAGCTTCGCCGCACGGTTCCGCAGCCGCGCCAACCGCTGACCGCATTCCCATGCTCGGCGATTTCCAGGCTGCGGATTGGGCCGGTCTCGTCCTCCTCGTCGCGATCTGGATCGGCTACGGCCGGTTCGCCGACGCCCTGCCGCAGCCTTTGCCGGCGGGCCGGCCGCGCAACCTCAACGCCGCCATGCACCGGGTGCGGCGGCAATGGATGCGCCGCATGGTCAAGCGCCATGACCGCATCGTCGATGTCGTGCTGACCGGGCATACGGTCAACTCGCTCGCCTTCTTCGCCTCGAGCTCGATGATCGTGATCGCCGGGCTGGTCGGGACGCTGGGCAGCTCGGGCAGCGCCTTCCGCGTGCTCGAATCCCTGGGCTTCGCGCAGCCGACCTCGCAATTCGTCTTCCAGGCGAAGCTGGTCGGGCTGATCGCGATCTTCGCGATCGCCTTCTACAAGTTCACCTGGGCGCTCCGGCAGTACAACTTCCTCTGCGCGCTGATCGGCGCCGCACCCTTGCCCGAGGCGCATCCGACGCCGGAGGCGACCGAGCGCTTCGCCGACCATGCGGCGCGGATGCTGTCGCTGGCGCTGACCAGCTTCAACGGCGGGATCCGGGCGTTCTACTTCGCGGTCGCCTGGCTCGCCTGGTTCATCCATCCCTACGCCTTCATCGCCGCGACCGCGCTGATGACCGGGATATTGATCAAGCGCCAGCTCCATTCGGGCAGCCAGGCGGCGGTCGAGGCCTATCTGGAAGTGCTGGAGCGGTCGTAGGGGGCGGTGCGGATCTTCGCGCGCTGGATCGGGCGATGGTGCGCACTGGCCGGCATCACGGCTGCAATCAACCCCACCTTACCGCCCCATCTTGGGGCGGAGACGGTGACCAAGGTGCGAGCCTGTCACTGCATGTCACGTGCGCGGTTTATCCATCCGCACTCTTCGCGCACGTGACGTGCGCCGATCGGCGCGCACCTTGTTTGCGTCCCCGCCCCAAGATGGGGCGGGCATGGGTGGGGTTGACTGCAGCGATGATGCCGGCCGGGTTCGCTCGATGGACGATCCAGCGCTGCGGCGCTGCTAGGACGCGGCGTTGAGGCGGGTGCTGCGGAACTTCAGGAACCAGCAGGCGAGGGTGCAGAGGAGGCGGTTCAGCCAGCCGGTGGGATTGAGGCCCGCGGCCTTCAGCACCATCGCGATGCCGCGCTCGACATGCGGGCGGCGGTAGAGCGGATAGGCCAGCCGCGCATATTCGTGGACGAAGCGCTTGCGGATATAGGTCTCGCCCGGGTGGTTGGCGCAGTAATAGGCAAAGGCGAGCTCGTCGTCCTCGCTCTCGCCGAGCCGCCCCAGCACCACGCGCAGCCGGCCCCAGAGGCCGAGACGCTCGCGGTCCATGTAGCGCCGCATATGGGTGTAGAACAGCTTGTAGTGGCGGAACTCGTCGGCCGCGATGTTGCGGCAGATCTCCTTCAGGACCGGCTCTTCGGCCGCGTCCTTGAGCGCGGTGTAATAGGTTGAGGTGCCGGTCTCGACGATGCAGCGCGCCACCAGCTCGCCGGCCTTGGAGCCGCGCACCGATTTGTCGGCGGCGAGATCGATCTTGTAGCCGGCGGTGAAGCGCTTGAAGCTGTCGGCGTAGTCGAAGGTCGGGTCGGCCATCTCGGCCCAGCGCCCGAGCGCGGCGCCATGCTGGATCTCCTCATGGGCCCAGCCGCGGGCGACATCCTGGAATTCGGGATCGTCGTTGAAGACGTTGCAGAGATAGGTGCCGTAATCCGCGCCGTTGCCCTCGACCATCGCCGCGGCCTTGACCGCGCGAAGCAGATCGGGGTGCACCTTGGCGGGATCGAACCGATCCCAGGGAATGTCATCGAGGGTCCAATGCCGCATGGACTAAGGATCCGTTACTCAATGCAGATCTTTGCCGGGCTCCCCCCACAGGACGCATCCCGGCGCCGCCCGGGCGAGTCGCCGGGAGGGCTGAAGACCGGCGAGAGACTAAACCGCCCTGCCCGATTGTGACAAGGCCGGGCGGGCGCAACCCGCCTGACGCGCGGGTCGAGGAACCTGACAAAGCGCGCGCGAGGTCGGACCGGAACTAAGTCCGTTAATAAACGCTGGGTTCCACCGCCGCGGCGAGGCGCGCCTCGGCGACCTTCAGCGCGGCCTGCGCCACGTTGCGCTGATGATCGTCCTTGGCATCCTCGACATCCTCGCGGGCATCGGCGACCGCCTGCTCGGCCTTGGCGCGATCGATCTCGGCGACCGGCATCGCCTCCTCGGCCAGGACGGTGCAGCCCGCCGCGGTCACCTCGGCGAAGCCGCCGCCGATGAAGATGCGGTCCGACTGCTTGCCGTCCTTGTAGACGTAGAGCACGCCCGGCCGGATCAGCGAGATCAGGTTGGCATGCTCGGGCAGGGCGCCGAAATCGCCTTCGACGCCCGGCACGATCACCATCTCGACCGGCTCGGACAGGATCAGCCGTTCCGGCGCGACCAGATCGAATTGCAGGGTCCCGGCCATCGGCGTTACGCCGCCTCCGCCATCTTCTGGGCCTTGGCGACGGCTTCCTCGATAGTGCCGACCATGTAGAAGGCCGATTCCGGAAGGTCGTCATACTGGCCGGCGACGATGCCCTTGAAGCCCTTGATCGTGTCTTCGAGCTTCACGAGAGCGCCCGGCGTGCCGGTGAAGACTTCGGCGACGTGGAACGGCTGCGACAGGAAGCGCTGGATCTTGCGCGCGCGAGCAACCGTGAGCTTGTCCTCTTCCGAGAGCTCGTCCATGCCCAGGATGGCGATGATGTCCTGCAGCGACTTGTAGCTCTGCAGCACGCGCTGCACGTCGCGGGCGACCTGGTAATGCTCGGCGCCGACGACGCGCGGATCGAGGATGCGCGAGGTCGAGTCCAGGGGATCCACCGCCGGGAAGATGCCGAGCTCGGCGATCTGGCGCGACAGCACGGTGGTCGCGTCCAAATGCGAGAACGAGGTTGCGGGCGCGGGGTCGGTCAAGTCGTCGGCCGGCACGTAGATGGCCTGCACCGAGGTGATCGAGCCCTTCTTCGTGGTGGTGATGCGCTCCTGCAGCGCGCCCATGTCGGTCGCGAGGGTCGGCTGATAGCCCACGGCCGACGGGATACGGCCGAGCAGCGCCGACACTTCCGAACCCGCCTGGGTGAAGCGGAAGATGTTGTCGATGAAGAACAGCACGTCCTGGCCTTCCTGGTCGCGGAAGTACTCGGCCTGGGTGAGGCCGGTCAGCGCGACGCGGGCGCGGGCTCCCGGCGGCTCGTTCATCTGGCC
>DASZYM010000362.1:0-23274 GCA_035545355.1 Dongiaceae bacterium | reverse complement strand
GCCGATGGTCTTGTCTTGCGAACCGATCTGCACCTTACCGAAGCCACCCGACCAATAGACCCACGACTTGTCGATCTGGTCGCCCGAGTTTTCGCCTTCGAGCTCGATGCGCGCGCCAACGGTCAGGCCGTTGTCGAGCGTGGTCTCGCCCCGGAAGTACACTTCCGCGTTGTGCAGGAAGCGGTCGACGTTGTGGTGGTTGCCGAAGTGGTCCTTGTCCTTGCTGTCGAAGACGCCGCCATAGACGGTCTGGAAGAAGCCCCCGATATCGAGCTTGATCCCATCCGAGGCCTGCGCGGCGCCGGCCAGCGAGGCCACACCGATCAATGCGGTGCTGCCGAGAATGAGCTTTTTCATGCAGCCAAACAGGCCGGGACCCCGACCTTCCCCTAAGTGCAGTGGCACGGCCGGAAACCACAGTAGATAAGGCCGATGACCTTATTCTTACTGGAGCTGTCTGAATTATGACAAGGCAAGGGTGGGAGATCGTGACAAAAATTCACCACCTGTTGCACGAAGGCCACGATCACTGCGATGAGCGACCCTTCCCGCACACTCAGATAGGAGTCCTTAGAGAGGAGCCGGGCGCTACCAGCAGGTATAGCCGCCATCCGCCAGCACGATGCTGCCGGTCAGCAAGCTGGCGGCGTCGGAGGCGAGGAACAGTACCACGGAGGCGATCTCCTCCACCTCGCCGAGTCGACCCATCGGCGTGCCGCCGATCCAGGCGCGGTACATTTCCGGCTTGGACTTCACGAACTCATTGAGCGGCGTCGCGATGTAGGTCGGCGCCACCGCGTTCACCCGCACGCCGCGGGCACCCCACTCCGCCGCCAGCGACTTGGTCAGATGATGCACCGCCGCCTTGGAGGCGTTGTAGTAGCTCTGTTCCTGCGGCTTGTTGACGATGAAGCCGGACATCGAGCCGATATTGACGATGGCGCCGGACCTCTTCGCCAGCATGTGCTTGCCGAAGGCGCGGCAGCACCAGAAGGTGCCGTTCAAGTTGACATCGAGCACATTGAGCCAATGCTCGTCGGTCACGAGCTCGGCCGGGGTCTCGCTGCGGGCGATGCCGGCATTGTTGACCAGAATATCGATCTTGCCGTGGCGCTTCACCACATCGTCGGCGACCGTGTTGACCTGGTCGGTCTTGGTCACGTCCATGATGACCGTCTCGACGTCGTAGCCCTTCTTCTTCATCGCGCCCTGACCCTCGGCGGCAACCTTCTCGTCGAAATCGGCGATGATGACCTTGGCGCCGGCTTCCGCCAGCGCCTCGACGCAGGCGAGGCCGATCGCGCGTCCTCCGCCGGTAACCAAAGCGACGCGGCCGTCGAGCTTGAACATTTGCAGGTACATGGGGGCTTCTCTCTTTTTACTCAGTCGTTCATCATCAAATCGCGCGGCCGGCGTCGTCGAAACGGTGCAGGTGCTGTTGCTGCGGCATCAGGCGCACCTTGTTCCGGGAATGGATGCCGAGCTCGCCGGTGCCGCGCGCGGTGATCTGGCCGACGCCGGGGACGTCGACATAGAGGAAAGTGTCGCTGCCAAGATGCTCGGCGACATTGACCGTGCCTTCCCAGCCGTCGCCGTCCTTGGTGACGGTGATGTGCTCGGGCCGGATTCCGATCGTGGCGGCACCCGCCTGCTTCGCCGCCTCGCCGCCGATGAAGTTCATCTTCGGCGAGCCGATGAAGCCGGCGACGAACTGGTTGACCGGCCGTTCGTAGAGGTCCAGCGGCGAGCCATATTGCTCGATCCGGCCGGCATTCAGCACCACGATCTTGTCGGCCATGGTCATGGCCTCGACCTGGTCGTGGGTCACATAGACCGCGGTGGTGGCGAGCTCGCGCTGCAGACGGGTGACTTCGAGCCGCATCTGCACGCGGAGCGCCGCATCGAGGTTGGACAAGGGCTCGTCGAACAGGAAGGCCTTGGGCTCGCGCACGATGGCGCGGCCGATGGCGACACGCTGGCGCTGACCGCCGGAGAGCTCGCGCGGCTTGCGCTCGAGATAGCTGGTGAGGTTGAGGATGCCGGCCGCATGCTCGACCTTCTTGTCGATCTCCGCCTTGGGCGCACCGGCCATTTTGAGGCCGAAGCCGATATTGCCGCGGACGCTCATATGCGGATAGAGCGCGTAGGACTGGAACACCATGGAGAGGCCGCGCTTGGCCGGCGGCACGCTGGTGACGTCCTTGCCGTCGATCAGGATCCTGCCGGAGGTCGTGTCCTCGAGACCGGCGATCAAGCGCAGCAAGGTGGTCTTGCCGCAACCCGACGGGCCGACGAAGACGACGAAGGACTTGTCGGCGATCTCCAGACTGGCATCCGGAATGATGTCGTTGGTGCCGAACGACTTCTTCACATGTTCGAGCGTGATGCTACCCATGGTCTTTCCCCTACTTCACCGCGCCGAATGTCAAACCGCGCACGAGTTGCTTCTGGCTGAACCAGCCGAGGATCAGGATCGGTGCGATCGCCATGGTCGAAGCGGCCGAGAGCTTCGCCCAGAACAGACCCTCCGGGCTCGAATAGGAGGCGATGAAGGTCGTGAGCGGCGCGGCCGCCGAGGTCGTGAGGTTCAAGGTCCAGAACGCCTCGTTCCAGGCGAGGATGATGTTCAAGAGCAGAGTCGAGGCGATGCCCGGGACCGCCATCGGGGTCAGCACATAGATCAGCTCCTTGCCGATGGAGGCGCCGTCCATCCGCGCCGCTTCCAGGATGTCCTTCGGGATCTCCTTGAAATAGGTGAAGAGCATCCAGACCACGATCGGCAGGTTGCCCAGGCCCAGCACGATGATGAGCCCGGTGCGCGTGTCGAGCAGATTGGCATCGCGATAGATCAGGTAGATCGGCACCAGCACGCCGACCGGCGGCATCATCTTGGTCGAGAGCATCCAGAGCAGGATGTCCTTGGTGCGTTTCGACGGCGCGAAGGCCATCGACCAGGCGGCGGGGATGGCGATGATCATGGCGATCACGGTCGAGCCGACCGCCGTCACAATCGAGTTCATCGCATGCAGGAAATAATCGCTGCGTTCCTGCACGATGCCGTAATTCTCGGTCGTCCAGTGGAAGAACAGGAATTTCGGCGGGGTCGCGAAGGCGTCGAGCTCGGTCTTGAAGCTGGTGAGGATCATCCAGAGGATCGGAAAGAAGATGATGAACCCGACGATCCAGGCGCCGAGGGTGCCGACCGCTGCTTGCCGGGTCGTGACTTTGCGTGCCATGGCGCCCTCCTATGCTTCCAGGTTCCGGCCGACGATGCGGACCAGGAAGAAGGCCAGGATGTTGGCGATCACCACCGCGACCAGTCCGCCGGCCGAGGCGCCGCCCACGTCATATTGGATGAGCGCCGCCGAATAGATCAGGAAGGCGATGTTGGTGGTCTGCAGGCCCGGGCCGCCGCCGGTGGTCACGAAGATCTCGGCGAAGACCGTCAGCAGGAAGATGGTCTCGATCAGGATCACCACGGTGATCGGCCGCGCGAGATGCGGCAGCGTGATGTAGAAGAAGGTCGAGATCGCATTGGCGCCGTCCATCTCCGCCGCCTCTTTCTGCTCCTCGTCCAGCGACTGGAGCGCGGTCAGGAGGATGAGCGTCGCAAAGGGCAGCCACTGCCAGGCGACGATCAGGATGATCGCGGTCATCGGGTAATCGGCAAACCAGTCGATCGGCTGCAGTCCCACCGAGGTCATGATCCAGGCGAAGAGGCCGGAGACCGGGTGCATCAGCAGGTTCTTCCAGACCAGCGCCGAGACGGTCGGCATGACGAAGAACGGTGCGATCACCATCAGGCGCACGAAGTTGCGGCCCCAGATCGGCTGGTTCATCAGCAAAGCCACGAAGATGCCGAGCACGATGGTGATGGCCAGCACCGATCCCACCAGCACCAAAGTGTTGATCAGCGAGGCGATGAAGCTTGGATCGGTGAGGAAGTAGGTGAAATTATCCCAGCCGGCAAAGGTGTCCTGCCCCGGCTCGAGCAGATTGTAGTTGCGGGTGGCGAAATAGATGGTCATCGCCAGCGGCACGATCATCCACACGAAGAGCAGCCCGACCGCCGGCGCGATCAGCACTCGTCCGAGAGTTCGTGTCTGCTGTGTCGCCATCTTCGTCTACTCCCCAACGTCCTTCTTATTGTCCTGCCCTGTCTCAGGCAGTTCCAAACCTCACCCCTACCCTCTCTACGGCCGAGGCAGCCCACCCAGTCTTCGGTGGCGGCTATTCAACCTCACACGACGTCCAGAAGAAAAATGGCCATCCGACCGGTGCGTTGATCGGATGGCCGGGAGTTTACCCGGGCCGCAGCGAACCGCCGCCCGGACCACGATACCTAGGGAGGTCTATTTGATGTAACCGGCCTTCTTCATCTCGCGCTCGACCGCGCGCTGGGCATTGGCCAGGGCCGCATCGACCGTGCTCGCGCCCGAGAGCGCCGCCGAGAATTGCTGGCCGACGGTGGTACCCAGCCCCTGGAACTCAGGGATGGCGGCGTATTGCACGCCGACATAGGGCACCGGCTTCACCGTCGGATGGTTCGGGTCAGCCGAGTTGATCGAATCGATGGTGAGCTTGGCGAAGGGAGCCGCCTTCAGGTAGTCCGCATTCTGGTAGAGCGAAGTGCGGGTGCCGGGCGGAACGTTCGCCCAGCCTTCCTTCGAGGCCACCAGCTCGGTGTAGTGCTTGCTGGTCGCCCAGGCGATGAACTTCTCGGCGGCGTCGGTCTTCTTCGACCCTGCGGGGATGGCGAGGCTCCAGGCCCAGAGCCAGTTGCCGTTCTTGCCGAGGCCGGTATTCGGCGCCAAAGCGAAGGCGACCTTGTCCGCGACCTTGGACTGCTTCGGATCGCTGACGAAGGAAGCAGCGACCGTCGCGTCGATCCACATCGCGCACTTGCCCGCGTTGAACAAAGCGAGGTTCTCATTGAAGCCGTTGGACGAGGCGCCCGGAGGGCCGGCTTCCTTCATGACATTGACATAGGTCTCGAGCGTCTTCTTCCATTCCGGCGAGTTGAACTGCGGCTCCCACTTCTCGTCGAACCAGCGGGCGCCGAAGGAGTTCGACATCGCCGTCAGGAAGGCCATGTTCTCGCCCCAGCCGGCTTTGCCGCGGAGGCAGATGCCATAGACCTCGTTCGACTTGTCGGTGAGCTTCTTCGCCGCATCGACGATGAAGTCCCAGGTCGGACTCTCCGGCATTTGCAGGCCGGCTTTGTCGAAGAGGTCCTTCCGGTACATGGTGAACGAGCTCTCGCCGTAGAACGGCGCGGCATAGAGCTTGCCGTTGACCGAGAGCGCGTCGCGGATCTTCGGAAGCAGATCGTCGACGTCGTAATCGGCGCCGAGATTGTCGAGCGGCACCAGCCAGTTCTTCTTGGCCCAGATCGGCACCTCATAGGTGCCGATGGTGAGTACGTCGAACTGCCCGCCCTTGGTCGCGATGTCGGTCGTGACCTTCTGGCGGAGCACGTTCTCCTCCAGGGTCACCCAGTTCAACTTGATGTCGGGATTGGCCGACGTGAAGTCGTCGGTCAGCTTCTGCATCCGGATCATGTCGCCGTTATTGACCGTGGCGATGGTCAGCGCGGTCTCGGCGAGCGCCGGAAAGGCCGCCAGCAGCACGGCACCGCTGAGGGCGGCGCCCAATAGCCTCTTCATCAGTTCCTCCCAGGTCCTAGTGAGCATTTGCCCTTGTATTGAACATACGCTCACACCACGGCGCGGTCGGAGTCAATGGGGATTCGTCGCTGCATTGCGGGATGGGGAGAGTTCGGGGCGATCGCCCACCGGCTCTGGAGGGCTCGACTGCTGCCGTGCTAAGTGCGGAAGCGGAGCCCAGACCCCACTACTCCTTCAGCAGCGTCTGCGCGGTCGCCTCGTCGGTGATCAGGCCGTTGATGACTTGGCCCTTCAGCGCGGCGCGGATGCCGGGCAGCTTGGAGCGGCCGAGCGCGGCGCCGACCGTGAGAGCCGTCGCGGGAATCGGCAGCGGCACGCTGGTGAGACGCCGGTTGGTGCCGCCATCGATGATGCGGCCCTCGGCATCCATGGCCCAGGCGGCGACTTCGCCGACCGCGCCCAGGCGCAGCATCTCCAGCAGTTCGTCATGGGTGATGAAGCCGTCGACATAGACCTGGGCGCTCTGGTCGATCTGGCCGATGCCGACGAGGCGCAGATCCGCCTTGGCAGCCAGGGCGCGCACCCGCGAGACCGGCCCCAGTTTCAGCAATTGCTGGCGCTCGGATTCCGAGGCGACGAAGACCGGCAGCGGCATCGGATAGTGCCGCGCCTTGGTGAGATCGGTAAGCCGCGCCATCGCATCGAAGAAGCTCGCCGATCCGTCGGGCGAGATGTTACCCACCAAAGAGACGAGCTGATGGTTCGGGCAGTCCATCGGCGGAACCTGCTCGACCGCGGCACGCATGGTGCGCCCGGTTCCGATCGCCACGATGGCCGGCTTCTCCGAGCGCAGGGTCGCTTCCAACAGCGCCGCGGCGCGCTCGGCGACGCCGGCGACCGCGCTGGGCGCGGCCGGATTGGTCGGCACCACCTCGCAATGCAGCAGGCGGAACTTCTCCTGTAGCCGCGCCGCGAGCTCCATGCAGGCGGCGATCGGATGCTCGAGGCGGAAGGTGATGAGGCGCTCCGAAAGGCAGAGCGAGACCAGACGCTGGGCGGTTGCGCGGCTGACCTTCAGGCGCTTGGCGATCTCGTCCTGGGTATTGCCCGCGATATAGTAGAGCCAGCCCGCGCGGGCCGCGTCGTCGAGCCGAGATTTGTCGTTGTCGGAAGCCATCTCTCCCTCGGGCGCCCGGTCTTTACGCCGCAAGGGCGCGCTGCAGTTCCGCCATCTTAGCGAAAACCGCCGCCGCACCGGAAGCGCGCAGGCGCTCGGCCGCGGCGGGCGTGGCGAGATGGCTGCCGCCGGTGAAGCCCCAGACCGTCATGTCGGCGGCGCGTGCCGCGGCGATGCCGGGTTCGCTGTCCTCGATCACCAGGCAGCGTCGGGGATCGGCCCCCATGGTCCGGGCGGCGAGCAGGAAAAGATCGGGCGCCGGCTTGCCGCGCGTGACCTGCTCGGCGCTGAAGACCCGGCCGTCGAAACGATCCGCGAGGCCCGCGAGCTTCAGCGAGAGCGCGATCCGCGCCTGGCCGCTCGATGACGCGAGGCAATATGGTATCCGAAGCGATCCCAGCAGGTCGCGGATGCCGGGCATCGGCTGCAATTGCGCTGTGAAGGCGGCGGCGGCGGCCGCCTCGAAGCGAGAACGGAAGTCCGCAGGGATCGGCGTGCCACACACACGCAAGTATTCCGCGGCGATCGCCGGGATGCCGCGGCCGAGAAAGCGCGCATAGATCTCGTCGAGGCTGAGAGCGAGGCCGCACTCGGCGAGCAGCGATTGCAGGCAGCCGCAACTCAGGCATTCGCTGTCCACCAGCACGCCGTCGAGATCGAAGATGACGAGATCGAAAACGGCCATTGCTGCGCCGGTCCGGGCCAAGGGTTCCGCCCGGCCTCGGAGCCTCGGCCAAGCGCCGGGAGGATAGACGCATGCCCGCCGGATGGGCAATTGCTCACCGGCCAGCGGGGGAGAAACCGGCGCGGGGACGGGACCCGGACAGGAAAAGCAACCTAGGCCGTTGATTTCGGTGCAGGTTTTTGGGGAACTCGCGCGCCCGACGCGGGTTGACGGCTCTGCGCGCAGAGCGTCTCGGGGGATGTTCGCGCGTCTGGCTCGTGGTCCGGAGGCGCCAAAAGCGGCCTTTTGCTGCGATTTCAGCAGGTCCCCCCGTCCGTGGAGGGGGTCGTCATGCCGCAAGCCAGAACAAGCAGCCGGCGGAGCGCGCAGCCGAAGCCGCCGGTCAAACCGGCCCCACCCGGCGAATCTCAATCGTTGAAACCCCGCTCGGCGAAATCCGGTTCCGTCAAAGTCCGGCCCAACGGCGCGAAGGCCAACGGTCATCTCGAGGCGAACGGGCAGCCCGCCGCCCAGGACCCGTTCCTCAGCCCGCTCCTGGAAGCCCTGCAGGCGATGCGGATGGGCGACTTCTCGGTGCGCCTGCCCAAGGACCAGATCGGTATCACCGGCAAGATCGCCGATCTCTTCAACGAGATCGTCGCCGCCAACGAGCGCATGGCGCAGCAATTGGAACTGGTCGGCCAGGTCGTCGGCCGCGACGGCAAGACCGCCAAGCGCATCAAGTTCAACATGAGCTACGGCGCCTGGGGCGAAATGGAGGGCTCGGTCAACACGCTGATCGACGATCTGCTCTGGCCGACCACCGCGGTCACCCGCGCCATCACCGCGGTCGCCAAAGGCGACCTGCTGCAGACCGTGCAGCTCGAGGTCGATGGCCGGCCCTTGAAGGGCGAGTTCCTGCGCTCGGCCAACATCGTCAACACCATGATCAACCAGCTCTCGGTCTTCACTTCGGAAGTGACCCGCGTCGCCCGCGAGGTCGGCACCGACGGCAAGCTCGGCGGCCAGGCCCAGGTCTCCGGCGTGACCGGCGTCTGGAAGGACCTCACCGAATCCGTGAACATCATGGCGGACAATTTGACCGCGCAGGTCCGCAACATCGCGGACGTCACCATCGCCGTCGCCAATGGCGACTTGTCGAAGAAGATCACCGTCGACGTGCGCGGCGAGATCCTGCAGCTCAAGGAAGCCATCAACACGATGGTCGATCAGCTGCGCTCGTTCGCCTCGGAAGTCACCCGCGTCGCCCGCGAGGTCGGCACCGACGGCAAGCTCGGCGGCCAGGCGCTGGTGCCCGGCGTCGCCGGCACCTGGAAGGATCTGACCGACTCCGTCAACGCGATGTGCGGCAACCTCACCGACCAGGTGCGCAATATCGCCGAGGTGACCACCGCCGTGGCGCGCGGCGATTTGAGCCGCAAGATCACCGTCGATGTGCGCGGCGAGATCCTGGAGCTGAAGGACACCATCAACACGATGGTGGACCAGCTCAACGCCTTCGCCTCGGAAGTCACCCGCGTGGCCCGCGAGGTCGGCACTGAGGGCCGGCTCGGCGGCCAGGCGCAGGTGCCCGGCGTCGCCGGGACCTGGGCCGACTTGACCGATAACGTGAATTCCATGGCCGGCAACCTGACCGGCCAGGTGCGCAACATCGCCGAGGTCGCGACCGCGATCGCCGGCGGCGATCTTTCCAAGAAGATCACGGTCAACGTCTCGGGCGAGATCCTGCAGCTCAAGGAGACCATCAACACGATGGTCGATCAGCTCAATGCCTTTGCCGGCGAGGTGACGCGCGTCGCCCGCGAGGTCGGCACCGAAGGACGCTTGGGAGGCCAGGCGCAGGTTCCGGGCGTCGCCGGCACCTGGAAGGACCTGACCGAATCCGTGAACTTCAGGGCGAACAACCTGACCGCGCAGGTGCGCAACATCGCCGAAGTCACCATCGCGGTCGCCAACGGCGACTTGTCGAAGAAGATCACCGTCGATGTGCGCGGCGAGATCCTGGAGCTCAAAGACACCATCAACACGATGGTGGACCAGCTCAACGCCTTTGCCGGCGAGGTCACCCGCGTCGCCCGCGAGGTCGGCACCGAAGGCAAGCTCGGCGGCCAGGCCGAGGTGAAAGGCGTCGCCGGCACCTGGAAGCATCTCACCGACTCAGTGAACTCGATGGCATCGAACCTGACGGCGCAGGTGCGCAACATCGCCGAAGTCGCCACCGCCGTCGCCGAAGGCGACTTGTCGAAGAAGATCACCGTCAATGTCAGCGGCGAAATCCTGCAGCTCAAAGAGACCATCAACACCATGGTCGATCAGCTCAACGCCTTCGCCGGCGAGGTCACCCGCGTGGCCCGCGAGGTCGGAACCGAGGGCCGCTTGGGCGGCCAGGCGCAGGTGCCGGGTGTCGCCGGTACCTGGAAGGACCTGACCGATTCCGTGAACTCCATGGCCGGCAACCTCACCGACCAGGTGCGCAACATCGCCGAGGTCGCAACCGCGATCGCCAACGGCGACCTTTCGCGCAAGATCACCGTCAACGTGCGCGGCGAGATCCTGCAGCTCAAGGAAACGCTGAACACGATGCTCGACCAGCTCAACGCATTCGCGTCGGAAGTGACCCGCGTGGCGCGAGAAGTCGGCACCGAGGGGCGGCTCGGCGGGCAGGCGCAGGTGCCGGGCGTCGGCGGTACCTGGAAGGACTTGACCGACAACGTGAACTCGATGGCCGGCAACCTGACCGCGCAGGTGCGCAACATCGCCGAAGTGACCACTGCCGTCGCGCGCGGCGACCTTAGCCGCAAGATCACGGTGGATGTGAAGGGCGAAATCCTGGAGCTGAAGAACACCATCAACACCATGGTCGATCAGCTCAATGCCTTCGCCTCGGAAGTGACCCGCGTCGCCCGCGAGGTCGGCACCGAAGGCAAGCTCGGCGGCCAGGCGGCGGTGCCCGGCGTCGCCGGCACCTGGAAGGACTTGACCGACAACGTCAACTTCATGGCCTCGAACCTGACCGGCCAGGTGCGCAACATCGCCGAGGTCGCGACCGCCATCGCCAACGGCGATCTTTCGAAGAAGATCACCGTCGACGTGCGCGGCGAGATTCTGCTGCTCAAAGAGACGCTGAACACGATGGTGGAGCAGCTCCGGTCCTTCGCCGGCGAGGTCACGCGCGTGGCGCGCGAAGTCGGCACCGAGGGCCGATTGGGCGGCCAGGCCGTGGTGCCCGGCGTCGGCGGCACCTGGAAGGACCTGACCGACAACGTGAACCTGCTGGCGGCGAACCTCACCACCCAGGTCCGCAACATCGCCGAGGTCACGACGGCCGTTGCGCGCGGCGATCTCAGCCGCAAGATCACGGTGGATGTGAAGGGCGAGATCCTGGAGCTGAAGAACACGATCAACACCATGGTCGATCAGCTCAACGCCTTCGCCTCGGAAGTGACCCGCGTGGCGCGCGAGGTCGGCACCGAGGGCAAGCTCGGTGGCCAGGCGCAGGTGCCGGGCGTCGCCGGCACCTGGAAGGATCTGACCGATACCGTCAACGTCATGGCGGCGAACCTCACCGAGCAGGTGCGCGGCATCGTGAAGGTGGTGACCGCGGTCGCCGACGGCGACTTGAAGCAGAACCTGACCGTGAAGTCCAAGGGCGAGGTCGCGGCCTTGGCCGAGACCATCAACAACATGACCGACACGCTCGCGACCTTCGCCGAGCAGGTGACCTCGGTCGCCCGCGAGGTCGGCGTCGAAGGGCGCCTGGGCGGTCAGGCCAACGTGCCGGGCGCTGCCGGCACCTGGAAGGACCTGACCGGAAACGTCAACCTGCTGGCGGCGAACCTGACCAACCAGGTACGCGCCATCGCCGAGGTGGCGACCGCGGTCACCAAAGGCGACCTGACGCGGTCGATCCAGGTCGATGCCCGCGGCGAGGTGGCAGAGCTCAAGGACAACATCAACACCATGATCGACAACCTCCGCTTGACGACGGAGCGCAACACCGAGCAGGACTGGCTGAAGACCAACCTCGCCCGCTTCACCAACATGCTGCAGGGCCAGCGCGACCTGACCACCGTCGGCCGCATGCTGCTTTCCGAACTCGCGCCGCTGGTTAGCGCGCAGAACGGCGTCATCTATCTGGTCGAGGACGAGATCTTGCGGCGGCTCTCGGTCTATTCCGATCAGGGCCTCGACGGCCACCCGGAACGGCTCTCGCTGCATGAGGGGTTGATCGGCCAATGCGCGGCCGACGCGCGCCGCGTGCTGATCAGCGAGATGCCGAGCAACGTCGTGCCGATCGGATCGGGCCTGTTCAAGGCGGCGCCGCGCAACGACATCGTGCTGCCGGTGCTGTTCGAAGGCCAGGTCAAGGCGGTGATCGAGCTGGCCTCGGTCAGCCAGTTCACCGACCTGCAGACCTCCTTCCTCGACCAGCTTACGGCCTCGATCGGCATCGTCCTGAACTCGATCGAGGCGACCATGCAGACCGAAGGCCTGCTGAAGCAGTCGCAGCAGCTCGCCGGCGAATTGCAGGCGCAGCAGAAAGAGCTGCAGCAGACCAACGAGCAGCTCGAGCAGAAGGCACAGCAGCTCGCCGAGCGCAACGTCGAGGTGGAGCGCATCAACCGCGAGATCGAACAGGCGCGGCGCGCGGTCGAAGAGAAGGCCGCCGAGCTGGCGCTCACCTCGAAATACAAGTCCGAGTTCCTGGCAAACATGTCGCACGAGCTCAGGACTCCGCTGAACAACATCCTGATCCTCGGCCAGCAGCTCGCCGAGAACCCGGACGCCAACCTCACTGCCAAGCAGGTCGAGTTCGCCCGCACCATCCACGGCGCCGGCACCGATCTCCTCAACCTGATCACCGACATCCTGGACCTCTCCAAGATCGAATCCGGAACCGTCTCGGTCGAGGCCGGCGAGGTGCTGTTCAGCAGCATCTTCGATACCGTGGTACGGCCGTTCCGCCACACCGCGGAGAACCGCAAGCTCAGTTTCGATGCCCATCTCGATCCCGACCTCGATCGCAGCATGATCACGGACGCCAAGCGCCTGCAGCAGGTCTTGAAGAACCTGCTCTCCAACGCGTTCAAGTTCACCGAGCATGGCGGGGTCAAGCTCTCGATCACCAAGGCGACCGGAGGCTGGACGCAGGATCATCCGACCTTGGGCCGTGCCCCTTCGGTGGTCGCCTTCCAGGTCTCGGATACCGGCGTCGGCATCCCGGCCGAGAAGCAGAAGATCATCTTCGAGGCTTTCCAGCAGGCCGATGCCTCGACCAGCCGCAAGTTCGGCGGCACCGGCCTCGGCCTCGCTATCAGCCGCGAGCTGGCGAGCCTGCTGGGCGGCGAGATCCAGCTCCGCAGCACCGTCGGCCAGGGCAGCACCTTCACGCTCTATCTGCCGCTGAAATACGCAGGACCCACCGAGCAGCCCCAGCCGGGCGATCAGCAGCGCCGGCCGCGCGCCGAACACCTGGCGCATGCCAACCTTGCCAAGGAGCCGGAAGAGCGCGTCCCCGACGACCGGGCATCGATCGAGCCGGGCGAGAGCATCCTGCTGATCATCGAGGACGATCCCAATTACGCCCGCATCGTCGCCGACACGGCGCGGGAACACGGCCTCAAGGTCCTGATCGCGCATAAGGGCGCCGAAGCGCTGGCGCTCGCACGCGAATACCAGCCGAGCGCCGTCTCGCTCGACATCTTCCTGCCCGACATGCTCGGCTGGTCGGTGTTGAGCCAGTTGAAGCAGGACCCGCTGACCCGGCATATCCCGGTGCAGATCGTGACCCTGGAGGACGATCGACAGCACGGCCTCGCCCGCGGCGCCTTCAACTTCATCACCAAGCCCTCGAGCACCGAGGGCCTCAGCCGGGCGCTGGACAAGATCACCGAGTTCTCGAAACCGCGGCGGCGCAAGCTGCTGGTGGTCGAGGACAATGCCGCCGAGCGCTTCGGTATCACCGAACTCCTGGGCCATGACGACATCGACATCGTCGCGGTCGATACCGGCGCCGCCTGTCTCGATGCGCTGAAGGGTGGCGGTTTCGATTGCGTGGTGCTCGATCTCCGGCTGCCGGACGTCTCGGGCTTCGACCTGCTGGAACGGATCGCCGGCGAGGAGACGATGACCGAGGTGCCGGTCGTGGTCTTCACCGGCCGCGAGCTGACCCCCGACGAGGACGCCCTCCTTCACACCATGGCGCGCAGCGTCGTCGTAAAGGGCGTCGAATCGCCCGAACGCCTGCTCGACGAGACCGCCCTCTTCCTCCATCGCACCATCGCCGCGCTGCCACCGGAGAAGCAGCGCATGCTGGAGCGGCTGTACAGCTCGGATGAGGATCTGGTCGGCCGCACGGTACTGCTGGTGGACGACGACGCGCGCAACATCTTCACCCTTTCCAGCGTGCTGGAGCGGCGCGGCATGAACGTCCTGACCGCCACCACCGGCAAGGAGGCGATCCAGCTTCTCGATGCGACGCCGGAAGTGGCGCTGGTGCTGATGGACATCATGATGCCGGAGATGGACGGTTACCAGACGATGCAGGCGATCCGCAGCAACAAGGCCTATCGCCGACTGCCGATCATCGCCTTGACCGCGAAGGCGATGAAGGGCGACCGCGAGAAATGCCTGGAGGCCGGCGCCTCCGACTATCTCGCCAAGCCCGTGAACACCGAGCAGCTGCTGTCGGCGCTGCGCATGTGGCTGCATCGGTGAGGATGGCGCCGGGGAACGCTGTCATGAACCAACAAGAGCCGGTCAACATCCTGCTGGTCGATGACCAGCCGGCAAAGCTGCTGAGCTATGAGGTGATCCTCAGCGAGCTTGGCGAAAACCTGGTGAAGGCCGCATCCGGACGCGAGGCGCTGGAGGTCCTGCTGAAGCAGGACATCGCGCTGGTGCTGATCGATGTTTGCATGCCGGACCTCGATGGCTTCGAGCTGGCGCGCATGATCCGCGACCATCCGCGCTTCCAGCAGACTGCGATCATGTTCGTCTCCGCGGTATCGGTCACCGAGTTCGACCTGATGAAGGGCTATGAGCACGGCGCCGTCGACTACATGCCGGTGCCGATCGTTCCCGATCTGCTGCGGGCCCGGGTGCGCATCTTCATCGACCTCCACCGCAAGACCCGGGCGCTCGAAGGCCTGAACGCCGAGCTCGAGCGACGCGTCGCCGAGCGTACCGCCGCCTTGGCCGAGATCAACCAGCAGCTCGAGCGCCGGGTCGAGGAGCGCACCCGCGAGCGCGAGAACGCGATGGCGCAGATCCACGAGATGCAGAAGATGGAGAGTCTCGGCCAGCTGACCGGCGGCCTGGCGCACGATTTCAACAACCTGCTGATGGGCATCCTCGGCTGTCTCACCTATCTCGGGAAGAAGCTGCCGAACGACGACAAGTCGAAGCGGTTCCTCAAGGCGGCCCAGGAGAGCGCCGAACGCGGCGCCGCGCTGACCAAGCGCCTGCTCGCCTTCGCCCGGCGACAGGAGCTGCATCCCGAGACCATCGCCCTCGACGAGCTGATCGACAGTCTCGGCGAGATGCTGCGCCGCTCGGTCGGTCCCACGATCACGATCGAGCTCGACGTCGCCGCCGGCCTGAGCCCGATCCGGGCCGACCGCAACCAGTTCGAGCTGGCGCTGCTCAATCTGACGCTCAATGCGCGCGATGCGATGCCCGATGGCGGCCGCGTCGTGATCTCGGCGCGCAACGCCGACATGACCAGTCCCCTGGTCGCGCTTCAACCCGGCCAATACGTGCAGGTCGCCGTCTCCGATGATGGCCACGGCATGGACGAGCCGACCCTGAAGCGCTGCACCGAGCCGTTCTTCACCACCAAGGATCGCGGCAAGGGTACCGGCCTCGGGCTCTCTTCGGTGCATGGCATGGCGGTGCAGTCGGGCGGCGCCATCCACATCACCAGCGCGCCGGGCAAAGGCACGACGGTAAGGCTGTGGTTCCCGGTCTCGACCGAGGCGACGAGCGCCCGCGCCACCGCCGGTGCCGTCCAGGCCGAGCTCACGCAACAGAGCCACCGACTCTCCGTTCTCGTTGTGGATGACGAGGCTCTGGTAGGCCATGTGACCGCGACCATGATCGAGGATCTCGGCCACAGCGCCCTCTGGGTGCCCTCGGGCATGGAAGCGCTCGAGGTCATCCGCTCCGATCGACGCTTCGACGTGATCATCACCGATCACGCCATGCCCGGCATGACGGGCGGCGCGCTGGCCGAGGCGATCCACAAGCAGTATCCCGCGATGCCGATCATCCTTGCCACCGGCTTTGCCGATCTCCCCGGCAGCTACGCGCAGAACCTGCCGCGCCTTTCGAAACCCTATGGGCCCGAAGATCTCGCCCAAGCGCTCGAAGGCATCGTGCAGCGCCGTCAGATCCCCGCCTGACACGGCTTGAATCGGGTCATCCGACACCCGATCTCTTCGGCATGAACCAGAGCCGCAAGCCGAGATTGGAGATCGCGCAGCCCGACCTCTTCATGTCGCCGGCCGAGATCGAGTCGCTGCCGGACGGTCCGATGCCGGACGGCTTCGCCTATGGCGCCAATCTCGTACCGGAGGCGCTTGCTCTGGATCTCATGGCGCGGTTCGGGACGTTGCCCTTCAGGAACTTCGACTTCCACGGCTTCCAGGGTAATCGGCGCATCGTCTCTTTCGGCTGGCGATACGATTACAGCGGCCGCGGGCAATTGCGCGAAAGCGGGCCGATACCGGATTTCCTCGATCCGCTGAAAACGATCGCCGCCGATTTCGCGGGCCTGGATGCGGATGCGTTTCAGCAGGCGCTGATCACCGAATATGCGCCGGGTGCCGGCATCGGCTGGCATCGCGACAAACCGATGTTCGAGGACGTGGTCGCCTTCTCCTTCGCGAATCCCTGCCGCCTGCGATTCCGCCGCAAGAACGAGGGCTGGGACCGCGCCGCGCTGACAGTCGTCCCGCGCTCGGCCTATCTGCTGCGCGGGCCTGCGCGCGAGCAATGGGAGCACAGCATTCCGGCAGTCGATGCTCTGCGCTATTCGGTCACGCTACGGACATTCAAGCCGGGGCAGAAGCCGGCCTGATTTGGCGCCCAACCCATACCGGCACCGTCGATCCGGGTTGTTCCTCCTCCGTTCCAGCCTTACATTGCCTCCATGACCCGACGCGCCGGAACCGCCGATCTGCCGCTGCATGGGGGACGCGTGCCGCAATGGCTCGCGACCCGGATGGCGAAGCTCGGCGCCATCATCGCCGAGGCGATCGTCCACCATTACGGCCGTGACGAGTTCTTGCGGCGGATGGCCAATCCTTTCTGGTTCCAGTCCTTCGGCGCGGTCATGGGGATGGACTGGCATTCTTCGGGGATCACGACCAGTGTCATCGGCGCGCTGAAGCGCGGCCTCGGCCCATTGGAGCGCGAGCTCGGCATCCATGTCTGCGGCGGGCGCGGCAAGCATTCGCGGACTACGCCGCAGGAGCTCACCCGTCTCGGCGAGACGATCGGCATCGACGGCCCTGCTTTGGCCCGGACCAGCCGGCTGGTCGCCAAGGTCGACAGCGCTGCGGTCCAGGACGGATTCGGCCTCTATCTGCACGGCTTCATCCTGGCCGATGACGGCAAGTGGACCATCGTGCAGCAAGGCATGAACGGCGAGAGCCGGCTCGCGCGCCGCTATCACTGGCTGTCGGAAGGCATCACCAGCTTCGTCGACGATCCCCATGCGGCGATCGACGGCGAGAACCAAGGCACCATCGTCAACCTCGCCGATCATCGTGCGGCGCCGTCGCGCGCAGTGCAATTGGATCTCCTCGCCGATCTCGGACCCGACAAGCTCGCGCTCGAAGCGGCAAAGCTCAAGGGCCGCGAGATCGAGGCGCCGGCGCAGGGGGAACTCCCGCATCTCGTCATGCCGGCGCATCACGACGTTCGCGGCGAGGATGTGATCGATCGCCGCCTGCACGCGACCCTCGCCGCCGCCGCGGATCGCGGCCCGCGCGACTTCGCCGACCTGCTGCTCACCCCCGGCGTCGGCGCACGCACGGTCGAAGCCCTCGCGATGGTCGCCGAAGTGCTGCACGGCGCGCCTTGCCGCTTCACCGATCCCGCGCGCTTTTCTCTCGCCCATGGCGGCAAGGACCGGCATCCCTATGCCGTGCCCTTGAAGGTCTATGACGAGACGATCACCGTGCTGAAATCCGCGCTCGCCCGGGCCAAACTCGGCCGCGAGGAGGAACTCTCGGCGCTCCGTCGCCTCGACAATCAGGCTCGGGCGGTCGAGGGCCTGGTATCCGGGCCGAGCACCGAAGCCTTCATCGCGAAGGAGCGGCAGAACTCGCCACTCTTCGGCGGCCGCAGCGTGTTCGGCTGGGAGGCGGACATCGCGGCACACGACGCCGGTTGATCATTCCACGTTCCTGTGGCGTGCGGACATCGCCTCTTTGCTGACGCCGAGCTTCTGCGCCAGTGCAATGACGATCTGGTCGAACAGGATCAGCAGCGCCTGTTCGAAGAGGTTGCCCATCGGCTGAGTCGACGGCACGACCTCGGCCTCGCCCTTGTAGACCGCAGCCGGCAGAAACAGCAGCGTCTTGGCCTTCTTTGCGGTCACTCCTGAAGGATCGCCGGTCACGACTGCGGTATCGGCACCCGCCGCCACCGCCTGGTCGAAGACATAATCGATATGGCCGATCGAGCCGCTGCCGGAGGTCGCGATCAGGAGATCGCCGGCGCCGATGCCGGGCGTCGTATCGTCCCAGATCCAATGGGCCTCCTTGCCCAGGTGCATCAGACGCATGGTGAAGGCGCGGGTCGAGAGTCCTTCGCGTCCGGCGCCGATCAGGAATACACGCCCGGCTTTGACGATCGCCGCGATGAAGGCGTCGATTTGGCGCGGGTCGAGCCGCTCTGCCACCCGGCCGAGCTCGGCAACGGCGCGGGTGAATCCGTCCGCCACGTCCAGCATCCATCTGCTCCCCGTCTTGCACCTGGCCGCACCATAACCGATCGCGGGAAGCGATGAAAAAGCCCCTCCCGAAGCAAAGGGAGGGGCTCCATCCAGAGGACGCCGGCCGGTGCGTTAAGGTCCATGATCCGCCCAGCGCGCGGCAGTGTGGGCCGCCGCGCCATATTGCTACTCCGCCGGGGCGAGCCCCGCCTTGATGCAAATCAATACGATAGAATAAGCCCGAGTCGCGATTTTCCCGAAATCCTGTGTCAATCAAGCAGGTTAACCATGACACGCGGTCCGGCCTTAAGACATTGATCATAAGTACACCGTAATGTCACGGCTCTCCTGATCAACGACTCGCGCTCGTGCATAGAAAAGAAGTCATGCAGACGAACGTCGGAAGCGAGTCGGTGCAGTGTCGCGCCTGATCGAAAGACTGATTCGGACGGCACGCGACCGCGCCGAGTTCATGGCGATCGCCTTCGCCGGATCCCTGGCACTGGCGAGCTGGCTGATTCTCGCCGCCTATGTCTGGCAGCAATACGAGGACTTGCGCCAGGACCTCGACGTCTGGGTGGTGCGCGCGCAACAGATCATGGCGACGTCGCTCGACCGCAGCATCGAATCCGCGGAGACGCTGCTGGTTGCGGCCGATACCTGGCTGCATGAGGAGAGCAAAGAGCAGAATCCCAATGCGATGGCAGGGCTCCACGATTACCTGAGGCAGTTGACGCTTTCCGATCCGGATGCGATCGCCGTCGATGTCACGGACAATCTCGGCCGGGAATACCCGATCGACCAGGCGCCCGCGCCAAACACGGTCGCTCTGCAGAAACATGCAGGCGAGGATGGCAACCCCATCATCATCGTCGGCGGCCTGCGCCGCGACCCGAAGATGGGCTATGCGCTGCCCGTCCTCATGAAGGCGCAGCCCAACAGTTACGGCGTCCGCTCCCTGATCGCGCTGATTCCGATCCGGGTGGGCGAAGGGCCCTATGGGCTGCTGATGCCGACCATCCCCTCGATCGTCGGAGCGACCCGCACCGACGGCACTATTCTGCTCACCTGGCCGATCAAGCCGGGGCTCATCGGCAAGACGGCAAAACCCGCATTCGATCTCGCCGGAACGGACGAAATCCCGGCGGTCAGCGAGCGTTTTGCCGATATCGACCAGGCGCTGGTGAGCGGCACGGCGTTGGATGTCGTCGGCGTCCATGTTTTCGCCGCCATCGACATGCGCTATATCGCCCGCGAACTACCGCGTCGGGTCGCCTTTCCTCTGGCGCTGACCCTGGTCGGCAGCCTCTTCATCCTGGCGGGCGGCTTCATCATCGGACGCCTGTTCCGCGCGCATCGGCTCGAGGTCGAAAGCAAGACCGAGGCGTTGCTCGCCGCCGAGGCCGCGAACGAGGCCAAGCGCCATTTCCTTGCGAATATGAGTCACGAACTCCGGACCCCGCTCAACGCGATCATCGGCTTCTCGGAGATCATGGCCGAGCAGCTCTTCGGTCCGCATGGCCATCCGAACTATCACACCTATTCCCGTGATGTGCTGAGCTCGGGTCGGCATCTTCTCAACCTGATCCAGACCGTGCTCGACAGCGCGCGCTACGAGCATGGCAAGGTCGAGCCGGGCGACACGCCGGTCGATCTTGTCGCGGCGGCGCATGAGATCCGACGGATGCTCCAGGACAGCATCGCGCGGCAATCGGTGGCGCTGCATGTGGAGGTCAGCGCCGGTTGTCCAGCAGTCAGGATCGACCCGCTGCACCTCAGGCAGATCCTGCTCAACCTGGTCGGGAACGCGATCAAATTCTCGCGATCGAACGGTGTCGTTACGGTCGAAGGCGAACCGGACGCGGCCGGCGCCGTCGTGCTCCGGGTCAGCGACAACGGCATCGGGATTCCGAGCGAATCCATCGACCGGCTCTTCAAGCCGTTCACCCAGGTCGACGGAGCCTATGCCAAGAAGCACGATGGCGTCGGGCTCGGCCTCTCGATCTGCAAGAGCATCGTCGATGCCTATGGCGGCACGATCGGCATCGATTCCGCCGTAGGCGTCGGCACCACGGTCGTCGTCCGCTTTCCCCCCGAGCGCAGCGGCCCGCATCCAGAGCGCGCCAGCGCCGCGATTGCGGCGTAGACTCCGGGACCTACCCGGCCGCTTCGGCGATCGTGCGGTCGATCATCGCGAGCAGATCCTTCACCCGAAACGGCTTGTCGATGATCGCCGCAGCGCCGAGCTGTTCGGCGAAGCTCAGCGCGTCGGTGCCATCGGGTGCAGAGCCGCCGCCGGACATGGCAATCACCGGAATGTTCTCCTCATTGGCGCGGAGCGCCTCGAGCAGGGCAAAGGCATCACCTTCCCCGAGGAAGACGTCGGTCAGCACGATATCGGGCCGGATGGCCTCGATCGCGATCAGCGCCTCGGCCGTGCTGCCGGCCTCGGAGACTGCATGACCGTAGCTCTCCAGCATGGTCTTCAGGGAATCGCGGACTTCCGGCTCGTCATCGACGATCAGGATGCGATGTGATGCTTTGACGGGATCCATGGCCTTCAGTCTAGCATCGGGCTCCCGGGGGTTGAAAGACGCGTGCCCACAGGAAAGCAGTCCGAGGCTCTAGCCGGCGCGGGCCTGTGCTTCCGCTATCGCTTTGAGCTTGGCGGCATTGCAGCGCATGGCGACCTTGAAGGCATCCGCTGCAGCCAGGAGATCGACATCGGTGGTAATGGCACGCCGCGGCGGCTCGGGGCAAGGCTCGGTCATGCCAATCGGGATCTTCACCAGGACGGGCACATTGACGACCTGGGGCATGAGCGGCATCGGCAACGGCTGAGCCCCGCGCTCAGTCCCACAGCCGGTCAACGCGGCCACGGACAAGGCGGCCGAGAGGAGCGACATCCTCGGGATGCAACTTTGCTTCATCGTTCAGTTCCTTGATGCGTTGGTCGAGTTGGGCATGGGCATCGCGGCTGTTCGCCTGCGCCTCGGCCGCCGCCTGGTCCGCGACATCGAGTGAAACGCGCAATCGTGCGACCGCGGCATTCTGCTCGGCGATCAGATCGTTCAGTCGCGCAAGGGCTGCATCGCGCTGGTCGCTGGCGGTGCGCCAGCGCTCGGCGTCACCCCGCGCGAGGTCGCGTGCGGCGGTTGCCGCTTGCGCGACCGCCTCGGCCGCGATGCGGTCATGCCGCTCCCAGCGCCAGAGTACCGCGAGCGCGGCGACGACCAGTCCGGTCGCCGCCCATGTCAGCCATGCACGATTTGTCCACGTCCATTGCGCGATGCCGAAACCCTTCAGCGCAGCCAGCGCGACCGCGATCATTCCAGCACCTTGACCAGCAGCAGATCGCCGGCCGCGACGGCGATCTCCGGTGCAAACTCGCGTCCCTCGTCGATCGCCGACCCGTTGCGGGTCGGATCTTCAGGATCCCGGGCCTCGGCATAGGTTCCTTCTCCGGTCCTGACCAGACGAAGGATCTCGATCTTGCGATCGGTCTGAAGTCTCATGGCCGCTTGCATCCTCCGATATGTCCGGACCAGCGGCATGGGACAGCCATCGCGATCCGCCAACGGCCGATCAATCGCGTGTAATCGCTGGTCTGTTTGGCATTGACTGCGCCGGTGACCGACGGCATGCAAGGTGCAATCTCCGGCCAGAACCGCGCGTCGCCGCATTGCGCCTGCGCTAAGAGGATCGAGCCCGGCCCGGCATTGTAACTGGCAAGGCCGAGCTGATGCGCCGCGAACACCGAGCGGGCACGTCCCGACCAGACGCGATCCATGCGCGCCTGATAGTAGACGCCGCCGAAGATATTGTGCCGGGCCGAGAACGGCGAGACGTTGCGCCAGCCCAACGCACGCTGGATCTCGGCCCAGGTAGCCGGCATCACCTGCATCACACCGCAGGCGCCCGCCGGCGAGCAGACTGCGGCATCGAGTCCGGATTCTTGCACGCCCTGAGCTTTCGACCAGCGCCAGTCCGGGCCGGCCGGCATCCATTGCCGGACGGCGGCCTGGAACTCAGAATCGTACCGAGGCGAGGACGAGTCCGACCACGATAGCCGTGGCGATGAGGCGACAACCGTAATAATGAGCAGTCGCACGAGCATCGCCGTGAATGATGCCGAGCACATTCGCCTGCCGAAAATGCCGCCAACCGCCGGCAAGCATGTCGAGGAAGCGCGTAAGCAGCCACCAGAACAGCCCCGCCGCGAGGCCGAAACCAAGCGAAGCAAGCAGCGAATGCTCGAGCCAGTCGTGGAAATCCTGCACGTCGACGATCCCTCCGTCATTCTGATTGTCGCCAGCTACTTGTTCCTGAGCGCGATCGCGACCTTGGCGAGATCGGCGATCGCAGGGAGCAATGCCGCGCTGAATCCGTCGACCTTGGCCGCGATGTTCTCCTGGCCGCGCTCGATGCGGTTGATGTCTTCCTTGAAATTGTGGATGTCGTCACGGAGATCGTCGCGCCGCACGTAGTCGCGCTTCACCTCGTCGATCTTCTCGTGGAGCGTTCTCGCCGCCTTTGAGATCCGGCCGTTGAGGACGCCATACACGGTCGCGGCGGCAGAGAGAGCCGTCATGACGATGCCGATGAGGGTGAACCAGTCGGAAGGAGTCATACGGCGCCTCACCAGATCAAGACGACGCGGCCGTCATTGCCATTTCCGCCATCAGCGCCGCCAGCGGGAGCGGCCGCCCCTTTGCCGGCATTCAAGGCATAGTCCGCGTCTCCATTATTGCCGGCATTGATGCCCGACCCCATCGCCGAAGAAGAATTGATGCCAGTCGTATGGCCGACGCCGCCACCGCCGCCGCCTCCAGCCTGACTGTTT
>DASZYM010000361.1:0-4362 GCA_035545355.1 Dongiaceae bacterium | reverse complement strand
GCCTTCCGCTCCGCCGAGAATGAGCTCGGCCGCGCCTTGATGCAGGGCCGCAACGCGCCGCCGCTCCACATCGCCGGTCATCTGCGCCTCGATTCCTGGCAGGGCGAGGAGCGCGTCCAGATGACCATCGAAGACGCGGCGATCGCATCATAACCGATAGATCTTCCCCACCGCCGAGGGCACCACGGCCTCGCCATACGCCTTCGCCAGCGCATTGATCGCGCGCCAGCCGGTGCAATGGCCCGCGGCGATCAGCTTCAGGTCGAATGGCTTCAGCGCCGCGACGGTCTTCGGAATGATCGCCTCGGTCGGGCCGGAGAGATGGAATCCGCCGGCGACGCCGTAGAGGGGTATGTCGGGAAACCGTGCCCGCGCGGCATGCAGCACGTTGACCAGGCCGGCATGGGAGCAGGCCGAGAACACCATCAGGCCTTTGCCGGCGATATGGACCGCGACATAGCGCTCGTCCGGCATCACCTCGTCGGGGATCCAGCTCCCGTCGGCCGACAGCCGGTGCTGGCCCGGCAGTCCCTTCTCGAACGGCGTCACCCGCGGGATCTCGCCGCTGACGAAGAAGCAGCGCTCGAGCGGCGACTGCTCGTCGCGCGTCACCACCGGCTGCGCGCCATGGCCGGCGAGCACATCCGGCGACGGCACGGGCTCCATCGGGTTGAAGCCGCCTTCGGCCGTCTTGAACGCCCGCACGCCGAACATCTCCGGATGCAGGTAGACCGGCACGTCGTGGCCGCCATTGGCCTGCCGGATCATCTGCAGCGCGCGGGTGAGGGCGCCGCCATGGTCCCAATGGCCGTGCGACAGCACGATGCCCTCGACCACGCCGAGATCGATGCCGAGCCGCGTCACGTTGCGCTCGAAGACCCAATCGTCCGGCCCGGTATCGAACAGCAGGGCGCGGCGCTCGCCGGCGGCCTCGATCGCGATCAGGCAGGACAGGCCATGCGCCGCGCAGCAGAGGCACGAGCCCGACAGCCATTTCATCCCATGCCGCCGCAGGAAGGAGAACTCGGTCTCGACGAAACCGGGATTGGAGGAAAGGCTGTCGGTCGCGTTGTCCACCAGCACGATGATCTCGAGACTGTCGACCGGTTTCATCTATGTTCCCATTGTCAGTTGCCTGTCGCTGCCCACGCGGTCCAAGATTGCAACCCTATGCGCCGGATCGCAAATGGAGCCTGCCATCCATGCCTGATGCACCGAAGCCCATTGCCGCCGAATCTGTTCCCTGGACCGAATGGAAAGACGTGCCGAATTTCGGCATCCGCTACCGGCACCTGACGCTCGCCGGCGGAGGCGAGGACTACCATGTCGGCGTCTCGATCGAGGAGCTGCCGCCCGGCATGCAGACGGCGCCGGCGCATTACCACATCTTCGAGGAAGAACACGTCTATATGCTCGAGGGCACGGTGACCCTCCGCCTCGGCGCCGACAGATATACGATGCAGGCCGGCGACTATGCCTGCTTCCCGGCGGGCCAGATGGCCGGGCATTGCCTGATCAACGAGAGCGCCGCGCCGGCGCGCTACGTGATCATCGGCGAGAACAATCCGGACGAGGTCTGCGTCTATACCGACACCGACAAGGTGCTGGTCCGCGCGCTCGGCAATCGCGCGCTCTTCGACATGGGGGCCTTGCGGACCTATTGGGAGGGCGAGAAGACCGGCCTTCCGCCGGGCCAGCGCCCGCCCGGCGAAGCCGCACTCGACAAGGCCAAGGCCGCCGCCGCGATCAAGCCGAAGCCGCCGGTCCGCGCCGCCGATATCGACTGGTTCGACCAGGACGGGCCGCCGGGCTTCAACGGTCGCGGCAAGCATTTCACCCAGAAGGCCGTCGGCGAGGATTATCGCGTCGGCGTGATGATCGAATCCCCGCATCCCGGGCAGCGCATGGCGCCGCGCCATTACCACATGCTGGAGGAGGAGCAGGCGCTGATCCTGGAAGGGGAGATCACCTTGCTGCTCGACGGCGGTGCCGGTCATGTCATGCGGCCCGGCGACTATGTCTGCTTTCCGGCGGGGCTGAAGGTCGGCCATTCGTTCCTGAACAGCGGCCATGGCCCGGCCTCCTATCTGATGATCGGCGAGCACAAGGCGGCCGATGTCTGCGTTTATCCCGATTCCAACAAGCTGGCGGTGAATGCGCTGCGGGTGCGGGAGAACGTGTTCGACATGGGCGCGGTGCGCGGCTATTGGGACGGGGAGCGATAGATCGTCGAGAGCCTTCACCACGCTCTCCATCGTGCTATCTTCCACGCCATGCCTGTCGCACTCCCGCCCGAACAGACCAACGCCGCAGCCTGGTATGGACCGGATATGGCGGCCCGCACCGACTGGCTGATGCATCTCGGTGCCGGCGAACTGGCGGAGATCGAGGCCGCGACCCAGGCGCTCGTGGCGCGCAACACCGAGATCGCCGCCATCACCGCCCGCGACTTTGCGCTTCCGACACTTGGGCCGAAGCTGAAGGAGCGCTTCCGCGACGAGGTGCTGGACGGCCGCGGGTTCCTGCTGATCCGCGGCCTGCCGGTCGAGCGCTGGAGCATCCGGGAATCCGCGACCGCCTATTTCGGCCTCGGCAGCCATCTCGGCTCCGCGCGCTCGCAGAACGGGAAGGGCCATGTGCTGGGGCATGTGCAGGATCTCGGCCTCGACGCCGCCGATCCCAATGTCCGCATCTACCAGACCCGCGAACGGCAGACTTTTCATACCGATTCCTGCGATGTCGTCGCGCTGCTCTGCCTGAAGACCGCGCAATCCGGCGGGCTCTCGGCTTTGGTCAGCTCGACCACGATCTTCAACGAGATGCGCCGCCGCCGGCCCGATCTGCTGCAGCTCCTGTTCGAGCCGATCGCCACCGACCGCCGCGGCGAGGTGCCGGAGGGCGGCAAGCCGTTCTTCGAGATCCCCGTCTTCACCTGGCACCGGAGATACTTGAACGCGATCTACCAGCGCCAATACATCGAATCCGCCCAGCGCTTCCCGGACGCGCCGCGCCTGACGCCGGCCCATGTCGAGGCGCTCGATCTCTTCGACAGCCTGGCCGACGATCCCAAGCTCAACATGCTGATGGAGTTCCGGCCCGGCGACGTGCAGCTCGTGCACAACCACACGCTCTTGCACGACCGCACCGCCTTCGTCGACTGGCCGGAGCCGGAGCGCCGCCGCCATCTGCTGCGGCTCTGGCTGGCGGCCGACGACGCGCGCCCGCTGCCCGACGTCTTCGCCCAGCGCTACGGCACCACCACGATCGGCGACCGCGGCGGCGTGATCGTCCGCGGCACGAAGCTGCACGCCCCGCTGCGAGCGGCGTAGCCATCCAACTTATGCCGTTTCCACCGTTTTATGGGGGTCGAAAAGCGAGTCAAAGCCTTGACGATGAACGCCTAATCGCCGCCGAGCGGCGCAATCCGGTTCTTCGATTTCGTCTAAGCCCGGTCTAGGTTGGCATTATCTTCGCGCGGAGCCCAGGAACGCGCAGGATCAGAAGCTCGATTTCTGAAAGTGGAAGTGTAGCACAAATCGCGTTCTCGCGCCAGAGAGAGTGGGCTCGCGAAGTCAGCGCGTCGCCGCGACCAGCAGGAATGTCGGCCGTTCGCGTTCCTCGGCGAGCGAGGGCTGCGCCGCGAGTTGCGCATCGGTCGGTCCCCAATCCTGGACATGGCGGATCGTGAAGCCGGCGGCAATCAGCGCATTGAGCAGCGTGCCCAAGGTGCGGTGGATCTTCACCACGCCGGGCGCCAGCCAATCGGTGATCCGCTCGCCTTCCATCTGGTAGGAATCCACCGGCCAGACCCGGCGTCCGTCCGCGGTTTCGATCCAGCCCGCCTTGCGCGAGGCCATGTAGATCGGATGCTCGATCGAGAAGACCAGCCGCCCGCGGGGGAGGAGCGCGCGATGGATCATCTCGAACATGCGGTCGAGGTCGCGCAGGTAGTGCAAAGCGAGCGCGCTGTAGGCGAGGTCGAACACCGCCTCCGGCAGGGTCAGCGTCTCCAGATCCGCCTGCGCATAGGAAACGGTGGTGCCCACCGTCATCTCCCGCGCACGCGCCAGCATCCGCGCGGAGAGGTCGAAACCGAGCACCTCGCAAGCGCCTTCTTCCTGCGCCCAGCGGCAGAACCAGCCGAAGCCGCAGCCGAGATCGACCACGCGCTGGCCGGCAAGCGGCGGCAGCAGCGCGCGCATTGCCGGCCATTCCGGCATCGCGTCGAGGCCGGCGATGGAGCGGGGGAGTTGGCTGTAGCCCGCATGGAAGTGCGGATCGTCGTAGATGTTCTGAGCCATGATCCGGAACTACCATATCGGGCGCCGCCGAGGAGCGCCATGCCGCGGCGATCGGATTCCG
>DASZYM010000360.1:0-3301 GCA_035545355.1 Dongiaceae bacterium | reverse complement strand
CCCTGCATGCGCTCCTGCTGCAGGCGCAGCATCATCACGATATCGACGTCCTTCAGCCCCTTGCGCATATCGGTGAAGACCTCGACCCCCATGCGGTCGATCTGCGAGGGCAGGAGCGTCGTGGGCGCGATCACCCGGACCCGGGCGCCGAGCTTGGTCAGCAGATGGATGTTGGAGCGCGCGACCCGGCTGTGCAGCACGTCGCCGCAGATCGCGACCAGCAGGCCGGGGAGCTTGCCCTTGCGCCGGCGGATGGTGAGGGCATCGAGCAAAGCCTGGGTCGGGTGCTCATGGCGGCCGTCGCCGGCATTGATCACCGCGCCATCGACCTTCTGGGACAGCAGGTTGACCGCGCCGCTTTCCGGATGGCGGACGATCATCACGTCCGGGCGCATCGCGTTCAGGGTCATCGCGGTGTCGAGCAGGGTCTCGCCCTTCTTGATCGAGCTGGTGCCGACCGACATGTTGATCACGTCGGCGCCGAGGCGCTTGGCCGCGAGCTCGAACGAGGTGCGGGTCCGGGTCGAGTTCTCGAAGAAGAGGTTCATCAGCGTCCGGCCGCGCAGCAGCGAACGGGCGCGCTGATCGTCTTTCGGCTGCTCGGCGTAGGACTGGGAAAGGTCGAGGAGGCGGGTGATCTCGTCCGCCGAAAGGCCTTCGATTCCCAGCAGATGGCGGTGGGAGAAGAAGGCCGCGGGCTTACGGGCGGGTTCACTCATCGACCGCGCATCATAGGGGCGAGTCGTCCAAGGTCAACGATTCGCAGCGATCTTCGGGCGTCGCATTTAGGGTATTTCCTGGCGCAATGTGCTACCTTGAACCCGGGGGATGAGGGGCCATTTCAGACAGCAGATGAAGCATCGATCCCAAGTGACTGCCCAAGGTCGAACACGGAGTGAGCCGGCGCGGCCGGAATTGGTGAAGCCCGAGCGCTATCCCGATGGGCGGCTGGCCTTCCGCTGCGACATCGCGGCCTGGGTGATCATGGGCGTGGCGCTGGTCGCGCTCCTCTGGCTGCACCTGATCGCCGGCCTGCTCTCCGGCCTCATGGTCTTCGAGCTGGTCCTGGTGATCGCCGGCCGGCATCAGATGATCGGGGTCAGCCATCGCACGGGACGGATCATCGCCGTCGCCCTGGTGGCGGTGGTGACGCTGGCGATTCTCGGCCTCGGCACGTTCGGCCTGGCGACCTTGGTCACCGACCGCTCCGACAACCTGCCGGCGCTGATGAGCAAGATGGCGGACATCGTCGGCTCGGCACGGATCTACCTGCCGTCTTCGATCCAGCAATATGTCCCGCAGAATCTGGACGAGCTGGAGCGCACCGCCGCGGTCTGGCTGCGCGCCCATGCCGGCGCCCTGCAGATCGTCGGCGAGCGGTTCGGCGGCGTGCTGCTGCATGTGCTGGTCGGCATGATCATCGGCGCGATGGTGGCGCTGACCGACCTGACGCCGACCCGCGAGCTGCCGGTGCTCTCGCGCTCGCTGGAGCAGCGCGTCTCGCGGCTCGGACAATCCTTCCGCCGCATCGTCTTCGCGCAGATCCGGATCTCGGCGCTGAACACCGTCCTGACCGCGATCTACCTGGTGGTGCTGCTGCCGCTGATGGGCATCCACCTGCCGCTGACCAAGACCATGATCCTGGTGACCTTCGTGGTGGGCCTGCTGCCGGTGATCGGCAATCTGATCTCCAACACCGTCATCGTGGTGGTGAGCCTCAGCATCTCGATCTATGCTGCGGTCGGCTCGCTGATCTTCCTGGTGGCGATCCACAAGCTCGAATATTTCGTCAACGCCCGGATCATCGGCGGCCAGATCCACGCCCGCGCCTGGGAGCTGCTGCTGGCCATGCTGGTGATGGACGCGCTGTTCGGCATCCCCGGCGTCATCGCCGCGCCGATCTACTACGCCTATATCAAGGACGAATTGAAAGCGCGGGGGCTGGTTTAAGCACCGCTGGGGTCTTGGATCCCCGGTCAGAGCACATGCGGCAGCCGTGATGCGTCAGGCAGCAGCGCAATGCCGATCCGGCAATCGCCCGTGCCGATCCGGTCAGACGATCCCCTTCGCCCGCAACTCTGCGATCTCCTTGTCCTCCATGAAGAGGAGTTCCTTCAGCACCTCGTCGGTGTGCTGGCCGCAGGTCGGCGGGGGACGGTGATAGTCGACCGGCGATTCCGAGAGCTTGATCGGGTTGCCGATGAGATCGATCGCGCCCGAGCCCGCGTGCGGGTAGGGCATGGTCACCTTCATGCCGCGCGCCAGCACATGGGGATCGTTGAACACCTGGGCGAGATCGTTGACCGGGCCGACCGGGACGCCGAGCTTCTCCAGGCCTTCCATCCAATATGAGGTCGGCTTGCTCTCGGTGACGCCGTTCACCAGGCGATAGCATTCGACGCGGTTCGCGACGCGCGCGGGGTTGGTCTTGAAGCGCTCGTCGGCCGCCCATTCGGGCTTGCCGGCGAACTGGCAGAATTTCTGGAACTGGCTGTCATTGCCGACCGCCAGAATGAAGAAGCCATCCGCCGACTTCACCACCGAATAGGGCACGATCGAGGGATGCTCGTTGCCGAGGCGTCCCGGCGCCTTGCCGGAGACGAGATACTGCATGCCGGCATTGGCGAGCCAGCCGACCTGGGAGTCCAGGAGGCTCATGTCGATATACTGCCCGACGCCGGTCACCGTGCGGTGATGGAGTGCCGCGAGGATCGCGGTCGAGGTGAAGATGCCGGTGACGATGTCGGTGACCGCGACGCCGACCTTGGTCGGCTCGCCGTCGGGATGGCCGGTGATGCTCATGATGCCGCCCATGCCCTGCGCCAGGAAATCGTAGCCGGCGCGCGGCGCATAGGGTCCGGTCTGGCCGAAGCCGGTGATCGAGCAGTAGATCAGCTTCGGGAACTCGAATTTGAGCTCCTCGTAATTCAGGCGATACTTCGCCATGTCGCCGACCTTGAAGTTCTCGATGAAGATGTCGCAGCGGGCGATCAGGTTTTTGGCGACCGTGTAACCTTCCGGCTTGGACACATCGAGGGTGACCGACCGCTTGTTGCGGTTGATGCCGAGATAATAGGCGCTCTCGGTCGTGTCCTTGCCGTCTTTGTCCTTGACGAAGGGCGGGCCCCATTTGCGCGTGTCGTCGCCCTGGCCCGGCCGTTCGATCTTGATCACGTCGGCGCCGAGATCGCCCAGGATCTGTGTGCACATCGGCCCCGCGAGGATTCGCGTCAGATCGAAGACCCGAAGGCCGGTCAATGGTCCGGACATGCACTCTCCCGTTCTCGTTGCCGCCACTGTA
>DASZYM010000359.1:0-12466 GCA_035545355.1 Dongiaceae bacterium | reverse complement strand
GGCGCGCAGCGCCTGGCCGAGATCGTCGAGGATGTCGCTCACGTCTTCGAGGCCGACCGAGAGGCGGATCAGCTCCTCGCCGATGCCGGCGGCTTTCAGCGCCGCTTCGTCGAGCTGGCGATGGGTGGTGCTGGCGGGATGAATCACCAGCGTCTTCGCATCGCCGACATTGGCAAGATTCGAGGCGAGCTTCAGGGAGTCGATGAACTTGGCTCCGGCGACGCGTCCGCCCTTCACGCCGAAGCTGATCATCGAGCCCGCGCCCTTCGGCAGCAGGCGTTGTACGATCGCGCGATCGGGATTCTCGGGATCGCCCGGATAGTTGACCCATTGCACGGCGGGATTGGTCTTCAAGGCCGCGGCGACCCTCTGCGCATTCTCGACATGGCGCGCCATGCGGAGCGGCAGGGTCTCGACGCCCTGCAGGATGTAGAAGGCGTTGGCCGGCGACATGCAGGCGCCGAAATCCCTGAGGCCCTCGAGCCGCGCGCGCATGATGAAGGCGGCGGGGCCGAAATCCTCGGCGAAGTCGATGCCGTGATAGCCGGCATAGGGCTCGGTCAGGGTCGGGAACTTGCCGCCCTGCTCCCAGTCGAACTTGCCGCCATCGACCAGCACGCCGCCGATCGCAAGACCATGGCCGCCCAGCCATTTGGTCGCCGAATGCAGCACGAGATCGGCACCCTGCTCGATCGGCCGGCTGAGATAGGGCGTGGTGAAGGTCGCATCGACCAGCAGCGGCAGGCCGGCGTCATGCGCGACTTCGGCGAGCGCCGGCACGTCGAGCACTTCGAGACCGGGATTGCCGATGGTCTCGGCGAAGACCAGCCGCGTCTCCGGCTTGATCGCCTTGGCGAAGCCGGCGATGTCGCGCGGATTGACGAAGCTGGTGGTGATGCCGAAGCGCGGCAAGGTGAGGCGGAAGAGATTGAGGCTGCCGCCATAGAGCGCCGCGGAGGAAACGATGTGCCCGCCCTGCCCCATCAAGGTCACGATGGCGAGGATGAGCGCCGCATGGCCGCTGGCGGTCGCGACCGCGCCGACGCCGCCTTCGAGCGCGGCGATGCGTTCTTCCAGCACGCCGACGGTCGGGTTGCTGATGCGCGAATAGATGTGGCCCGGGGTCTCGAGATTGAAGAGCGCCGCCGCGTGATCGGAATTGTCGAACACGTAGGACGTGGTCTGGTAGATCGGCACGGCGCGGGCGCCGGTCACCGGGTCAGGTTGCTGCCCCGCATGCAAGGCAAGTGAATCGAAGCTGAGGAATTTGGGATCGGCCATGACGAACGCGCTTGGTGTGGACGGCAGAAAAGCTGAGGGCCGCTCTGCTGGTATCCCAGCGGCGGCCCTCGTTTTCGTAAGCCTCAACCTGTCTAACTTGCAGCGCGGTGAAAGTTACGAGTGACGTTTTCCACCGTCAAGCCGGAAACGCGACAAACTGTAACAGGGGCGCTAATTCCTTGCTTGCAATTTGGCAAAAGCAAAGGCCGCCGACCCTTGGTTTACAAAACAAAAGCCGCCGGCTTTTGCAGGCCGGCGGCAAGTTAGACAGGGAGGCATGAAACTGGATCGTCGGAAAGATCCAGGGGAAGAGGCGGAAAAAACGCGCCTTTCCGATTGGCACGATAGGAGGAATGGGTGAAGAATCCGTTAACGCAAACCGGGCGAAAATCGGCGGATTTCCGCCAGGTTTAACACTGCTATCGATGGCCGATCTTCGTGTCAGGGCCGCCTTGCGGTAGTATTTCCCGTCAGGTTTTAGTTAGCGTCGCTTGGTTAAGTTTTCTGGTAGAATCACCTGACCGGCTGGGGAGCCGGTTCCAACCCCGAGAGGACATCCATGTACGCCAACCCTGTCGAGCGCGTCGTCGACGCGAATCCCGTCGATAACCCATTCGGCCTAAGCCTTATCGATGAATTGATGACCCGCGGCCATGCCAAGCTTCGCATCGGCCGCGAGATCCGACGACAGATCGCCCATACTTTTGACATTGCCCGCGGCTTCTACGCCCGCCCTCTTCCCGAAAAACGCAGCTTCGCCCTCCCGGCCTTCGTCGAAGGCTACCGCGATATCGGCCTCGAATATTCCATGCGGCCGGATCGCCCCGATCTCACGGAATCCTTCTCGGTCTGGAACCGCAACCGCGCGCGCACCGAAGAGTGGGTGGCGACCTGCGCGCTCCACGCCGAGATGCGCCGCACCATCGATGCGTTGAGCGCGCCGATCGATGAGCTCTTCCAGTCGATGGCGGATCGCTGGGCGCCGGGTACCGAAAGCCCGCGTGTCAACAAGGCCTCCTACCTGCAGATCAACTACTATGAGCCGGCGCAGCACAGCCGAGACATGCTGCAGGACGGCCATGAGGACGGCCATCTGCTGACGCTGGTGACGGCGACCGGTCCCGGCCTCGAGATCGAGGCCGGCGACGGTTACGTGGCGGCCGAGGTCGCGGAAGACGAGATGCTGATCATGCCGGGCAGCCTGCTGACCCTGATGACCGGCGGCCGGATCCCGGCGCTCTATCACCGCGTCCGCAACAGCTTCCGCAAGGACCCGCGCTATTCGATGATGTATTTCGTCAACCCGGAGAGCGACCAGGTGCTCGAACCCTGGATCCGCAGCGACGCCAATGCCGGGATCGACATCATCGAAGAAGCCAACAAGCTGCCGCAGAAATTCGGCCTGCCGACGCTCGCGGACGGCACCAGCGGCCGCGGCCGCTGATCCGCTTCGCGCCGCCGGGTCCTCGCGGCCCGGCGGCGCGTGCCTCGCTTAAGTTTCCGCCGTCGACAACCACCAGCCATCGCCCGCGAGCCAGCAGGTGTCGTCGGGCTGCTCCGGCGCGAGACGCAGCGAACGGACGTCACCCTCGCCGCCCCGGCCGAAGGCGGCGCGCAAGGCATCCGCCTCGGCGGGATCCTGTCCGCCGATGCAGGGGATGCACCAGACTTCACAGACGATCCGAGCCGCAAAGCCGGAGCCGCAACGACTGACCATCAGCATCCCGCCGCGATCCCATTCCGGCGTGAGCGGGAAGATCAGCCGCCCTGCATCCGAAAGCGCATCGAGCCAGGAACGCACGACCCGCGTCGCGCCGGTGAAGGCATAGATGAGGTCGCTCCGCGGCAGCGGCGCCTCGATGCCCGAGCGGGGAACCACCGCGACATTGGCGTAGCCCGCGAGGTTGCGCGTGGCGGCCGCGATCATGGCCGGCTCGATCTCGCGCGCCTCGACGCGGCCCTGCGGACCGACCAGTTCGGCAAGGATCGCGGTGTAGTAACCGCCGCCGGCCCCGACCTGCAGCACGCTTTCGCCCGGCTTGGGCTGGACTGCATTCAGGCATCGCGCATGCAGGCTCGGTTCGCCGTTGTTCAGATGCTTCTCCGGCAGCAGCGCGAAGACACGATCCTGATAGAGCAGGACCGGATCGGCGCTGGGCGTCATGAGCGGGCTGTCGCCGACATAGGTGAGCCACGGTCCCGGTCCGAGAAACTGCTCGCGCGGGACCGAGGCGAAGACATCGGCGATGCGTGGATCGCTCGCGTTGACGGAAGCCGCCACGAGATCGCCGAAGAAGCGCCGGGCCGCTTCGAGCGTGTTCATCAGGACTTGAACAGACCGGCGGCAGCGGTGAGGTGCGCCTTTTTCTTGCCCATGTTCTCCTCGACCCGGCGGATCTCGGCCTTCAGATCCTCGATATAGGCGGCGAGCTCCTCGACCGACATCGGATCGAGGTTCTTCGGCTGCGGCTTCACCTTGCGCGGTTCGAGATCGTCGGTGTCCATGCTGCTACCTCACGATGACTTGCACCCATGATGCGGCTGGCGCGCGCGGTTTCCAAGCCCCGCATTCTGGGCTAATGATCGGGAAAATCCCCGGAGGAATCCCATGGCTGAAGCCCTGCCCAAGGACATGAACTGCATCGTGCTCGACGGTTTCGGCGGGCCGGACGTGCTGAAGCCGGGACGGCGCCCGGTGCCGTCGATCGGCGCCGAGGACGTGCTGATCAAGGTCGCGGCGGCCGGCATCAACCGCCCGGACGTGCTGCAGCGCCAGGGCAACTATACGCCGCCGCCGGGCGCCTCGGACCTGCCGGGCCTCGAAGTCGCGGGCACCATCGTCGCGATCGGCACCGGCGTCAAAGACTGGAAGGTCGGCGATCAGGCGATGGCTTTGGTCGCGGGCGGCGGCTACGCGGAATATTGCGCAGCGCCCGCGCCGCAATGCCTGCCGGTGCCCAAAGGCTTCAGCATGGTCGAAGCCGGCGCGGTGCCGGAGACCTTCTTCACGGTCTGGACCAATGTGTTCGATCGCGGCCGTCTTAAGGCCGGCGAGACCTTCCTCGTCCATGGCGGATCGAGCGGCATCGGCACGACCGCGATCCAGCTCGCGCATCAATTCGGCGCGAAGGTGATCACGACGGTGGGCGGCGCCGAGAAGGCGGCAGCCTGCAAGAAGCTCGGCGCCGACGTCGCCGTGAATTACCGCGAGCAGGATTTCGTGAAAGAGGTGATGGCGGCGACCGGCGACAAGGGCGCCGATCTCATCCTCGACATGGTCGGCGGCGAATACATCAACCGCAACCTCTCCTGTCTGGCGATGGATGGCCGGCTCGTGCAGATCGCCTTCCTGCAAGGCGCCAAGGCCGAGATCAACCTCGCCCAGGTGATGATGAAGCGCCAGACCATCACCGGCTCGACCTTGCGTCCCCGTTCCGTCGCCCAGAAGGGCGAGATCGCCCAGGCCTTGAAGAGCCAGGTCCTGCCGCTCTTCGAAGCGGGCAAGGTGAAGCCGGTCATCTACAAGACCCTGAAGCTCGCCGAGGCCGGCCAGGGCCATCGCCTGATGGAATCCAGCGCCCATATCGGGAAGATCGTACTTACCGTTTGATTTCAGCCGGTTAGATACCCATATCCCCTCGATACGGCGCGCTCGGGACCAAGTTTTGGCTTGGCAAAACGGGCCTTGCGGTGCTATTTCGCGGCTCGAATTAGGTGTCGCAGCCCCGATATGGTTCTTGGCGCGCCCTCAATGCACCCTAAATGGTCAAGCATGTGACTTGGCCGCCCGCCGGCAAACCCGGCGGCCGAGGAGGAGAAATTATGGCTGCACCGCAATTGTTGATGCCGAAGGCGACCGCCGTCTGGCTGGTGGAGAACACCACCCTCACCTTCGACCAGATCGGCGCCTTCTGCAATCTGCATCCGCTGGAAGTCCAGGGCATCGCCGACGGCGAGGTCGCGATCGGCATCGTCGGCCTCGACCCGACCACCAACGGCCAGCTCAGCAAGGAAGAGATCGAGCGCTGTGAGAAGGATTCGACCCAGCGCCTGAAGATGGCGAAGGTCGCGATCCCGCTGCCGCTGACCCGCAGCAAGGGCCCGCGCTACACGCCGGTCTCCAAGCGCCAGGACAAGCCCGACGCGGTCGCCTGGCTGGTGCGGCATCACCCGGAGCTGACCGACGCGCAGATCTCGCGCCTGATCGGCACCACCAAGCAGACCATCGCCGCGGTGCGCGACCGCACGCATTGGAACTCGCAGAACCTGAGGCCGCGCGATCCGGTGCTGCTGGGGCTCTGCACCCAGACCGATCTCAACAACGCGATCCTGAAGGCGCGCAAGGCCGCCGGCAAGCCGGCGACCCTGGACCCGCTGCCGGGCGCCGAGCCGATCGAGCCGGAGCCGATGGCTGAATCCGATCCGGACCGGCCCGGCCGCAACATCGATTACGGCGCGTTCTTCCCGTCCAAGAACTGACCGCTCGGGAAGCCGATCGCCGGGGGCGCCGTGGCCGAGTGGAAGCGCATCGGCGGCGGCACCGTCGTGGTGATCGGCGGCGCCAATCTCGACGTGAAGACCCGGATCGCCGGCGCGACCGTGCCGGCGACATCCAACCCCGGGACCTCGGCGACCTTGTCCGCGGGCGGCGTCGGCCGCAACATCGCCCATAATCTGGCACGGCTCGGCATCGCGACCAGGCTGATCAGCATCGTCGGGCGCGATCCCGAAGGCGCGCGCCTGCTCGATGAAACCGCGCGCGCCGGCGTCGATGTGTCCGAGGTGAAGCGCGGCAAGGCGGCGACCGGACTCTACAACGCGGTGCTGGATCGCGCCGGTGAGCTCGTGATCGGCGTTTCCGCCATGACGATCTTCGACGAGCTGACCCCGGCCGATCTCGAGAAGCGGGCGGCCACCATCGACCGTGCGGCCTTCCTGGTCGCCGACTGCAATCTGCGGCCGGATTGCCTGAAATGGCTGCTGGTCCGGGCGAAGCGCCGCAAGATTCCGCTCCTGCTGGAGCCGGTCTCCGTGCCGAAGGCGGCGAAGCTCACGCCGTTGCTGCGCGGCAACCTGCGCCTGCACACGATGACGCCGAACCTGAAGCAGATCGAAGCCCTGGCGGGCGCGGCGCTCGGCACCGCCGCACGCCTGCGGCGAGCCGCGATGGCGCTCCACGCTCGCGGCGTGGAGAACATCCTCATCGGGCTCGGGCCGAAGGGTGCTGCGCTTTCATGGCGCAGCGGCGAGACCACCCACTTCCAGCATATTCCCGCCGCCATGCGCGCGGCCAAGGATGTGACCGGCGGCGGCGATGCCTTGGTCGCCGGCTATGTCGCCGCCGTTATGGGCGGAGACCAGCCGATCGGCGCCGCCCTGTTCGGCCAGGCCGCCGCGGGGCTTGCGGTGGCGAGCGCCAGCACGGTCAGTGCGAAGATCGATCCCAAGCGCGTGATGCGCGCCGCCGCCCAACTCGCGCGGCGCATGTAGAGGAAGCAAGCCGTGGCACTGGATATCGCACCCGAGGTCAAGGACGCGCTCGCCGCCGGCGGCGCCGTGGTGGCGCTGGAATCCACCATCATCGCCCATGGCATGCCGCATCCGCAGAACCTGGAGACGGCGCAGGTACTGGAGCAGATCGTGCGCGACCAGGGCGCCGTGCCGGCGACCATCGCGGTGATCCGCGGCGAGTATAAGATCGGCCTCAGCGCCGCCGAGCTCTACACTTTGGCGACCGATCCCGACGTGATGAAGCTCAGCGCCCGCGACCTGCCGCTGGCGGCGGTGAAGCGCATCCATGGCGCGACCACGGTCGCGGCGACCATGCGCCTCGCGGCCTTGGCGGGGATCCGCGTGTTCGCGACCGGCGGGATCGGCGGCGTGCATCGCGGCGCCGAGACCACCTTCGACATCTCGGCCGATCTCACCGAGATGGCGGAGACGCCGGTCGCCGTGGTCTCGGCCGGCGCCAAGTCGATCCTCGATATCGGCCGCACGCTGGAAATGCTGGAGACCTTGGGCGTGCCGGTCATCGCCTATCGGAGCGATGCCTTCCCCGCCTTCTATTCGCGGGAGAGCGGGCTCGCCGCGCCGATGCGGCTCGACACGGTCGCCGAGATCGCCGGTTTCCTGAAAGCGCGCTGGGCGCTAAGCCCAGATGGTCAGCCGCGCGGCGGCGTCAGCATCGCCAATCCGATCCCCGCGGCGGACGAGATCCCGGCGGCGAAGATCTCGGCCGCGATCGAAGGCGCGCTCGAAGAAGCCGGCCGCAAGGGGATCGCCGGCAAGCAGGTCACTCCCTTCCTGCTCCAGCGCGTGAACGAAGTCACCGCCGGTGCGAGCCTCAAGGCCAATATCGCGCTGGTGAAAAACAACACGCGGCTCGCCGCCGAGATCGCCGTCGCCTTCGCCGGCCTCGCGTAACAGCGCACCGATCGATCGAGCGGGAACGTCGATCCCATTCCGAGGTTGGCTTCCAACACCCGATTGGAGCCGGCCATGGCACGTCAGGCGAAACCCCGAGACGGCGAGAAGTTCAAGCAGTCGCTCGACAGGCAGAACCAGCTCGAGACCAAGCCGGGTCAGGCGGCCAAGGATCAACGCGATCAAGCCGAAGGCGAGGCGGCGCGATCCGGCCTGCCGCATCTTGAGAAGCACAGCAAAGGCCGGCCGAAACAGCGTTAGCGGAGCCTATGGGAGAAGTGACTTGGCTTGACTTTTAGAACAAAACAGGTACAATCTCCATGAGGGCTGGGATAGCCCAGGCCGGGCTGCCCGAACCTAGACCGGGGCTATACGAAATCAGGAATCCGCTTCCGCCTACTCCGGTAGGACTATGTCGTTCGACGTCAGAGACTTAAGTGGCTTTGACCGGCGTTTTGAACGACAGAGTCCGTATAGGTGGATGATCGGCCGCGGGGCTACTCCGCGTCGGTGAGCTTCAGCACCTTGTCGGCGCCGATGGTGCAGGTCCCGCTGGGAATGCCGCTATCCTCGGCCATGTTCCGCCAGGTCTCCGGCAGATAAAGCGGCTTGTTCTTCTGGATCTGCACATTGGAAACGAGCCGCGCCTGCTTGCCGTTCTCCGCCTGCGAGTAGACCACGCCGAGGCCGAAGGCCGGCATGTGCGCCTCGTCGAAGCTGACGCGATAGACGGTCACGTCGCGTCCGGTTTCGTCCTTCGCCGCCCAATGCGTCACCTTGGGCAGCGGCGAGAAGGCCTTCACGCCGGGATAGGTCTTGTCGTCGAGGCCGATCGCGAACTGGTGGAACGACCAGAGCTGGCCGTTGGCGCCGTCATTGTCCTCCGGATCCTCCATCTCGGAGGTCCAGATCTCGATATGCGGCTGGCCGATCCAGGATTTCGCCTTGCCCGACTTGAGCTCCGCGGCGGCGGTCGGATCGTAGACCTGGATCAGCAGTGCGGCATCGTTCTCCTGGATCACGCGCAGGGTCGCCGCATTGGAAGCCTCGGCGGGCTTGCCGAAAACCAGGAAGCCGTGGAGCCCGTCGGTCGAAAGCTGCAGCGCGCAATCGCCGAGCGCGATGCCGTCGGGATAGGCGGCTTCCTGCTCGTCTCCGCTGCTCCCGCCGTTCGGCATGGGCACGGCGTAGGCGCCGGCGAGCTTCGGGCCGGTCGGCAGGGTCGAATCCGGCCCGGTCGGCCAATCGGGACAATCGACGCCATCGTCGTCGCCGAACTTCGCACTGGCGACATAGCCGACGGAACGGGCATGCAGATGCAAGCGATCGATCTCGGTCACCTGCGCGGTTCCAGGCAGGCCGTCGTTGAAAGTGCAGACCAGCTCGTGCACGACTTGCAACGGCGAGAGGCGGATCTGCTCGGTCGAATCCCAGCGCCAGGCCGAGCCGCCGTTCTCCTCGTGAACCAGCGTGTTCGGCCCGATCTTCACGTCATCCGTTCCGACGCCCGCCGCGCCGTAGCCGTCGTTGCAGAGCGCGAGCAGGCGTTTGGGCGCGGCATCGCCGGCGATCAGCCAGAACTCGTGGCCGCCGTCATGATCCGGCGCGTCCGCGTCGCCGCTATCGTTGATGCAGCCCTCGTCCGGCGCGTCCTTCGGCTTGTCGGCCAGCGCGAACTTCGCCTCGACCACGGTCAGCGCCTCGTGCTGGGCGCCCTGGCCGGCATCGGTCACGGTCACCTTACAGCTCGCGCGCGCGGCGCAGATCGCCGCCTGCTGGTCGGGCTTCAAGTCCGCGCCGAAGGCGGGAGACGCGATGATGAAGACAATTAGAATAAAAATGAGCCGTTGCATGATGCGCCCCAAGGACCGAACCCACGACACCGATAATGCGCCAAGTTTTGTAGCGCAATCGCCGCAAAGGTTCATCGTGGGCGCCGTCACAGATCCTTTCACCCGCGGCCACGGCATCATCAAAACGCAAAACAGCTTTTGGTTGGGAGCCGCATCGACTAAACTCGCCCGATCGAGCCGGACCGCGTACACGACCAGCAATCATTAATGCCTCCCACCAGCGGCCATCCGCCACAACCGGGCACCTCGCTTCGGGTCGACTGCGTTAATCTGGGCGTCACGGTGGTGATGCTGGTGATCGCCTCGCTGGCCATCGACGTCATGATGGACCGCATGCCCGAGGGGATGGAGTTCGTGCTCCTGGGCGGCGCGTTGTTCTGGTGCCTGCCGATCGCCGGCTATCTTCAGCGCGATCGAATCCGGCGAATGGCCGCGCGACTGGAGCGGGTCGCCGAAGCGGATCCGGCGGAATCGAGGACACCGAATCTGCTCGATCTTTTCCTGATCAGCTTCATCGTCCTGTTCGTCGAGACCATGCTGATCCGCTATATCGGATCGCAGACCAGGATCTTCGCCTTTTACAAGAATATCGCGCTGATCGGCGCTTTCCTCGGGCTCGGCATCGGCTGCTTTCGCGGCGGCGGCGGACGGCGCGAGGCGCTCCTCTTCCTCGCGGGGATGCCCGCGCTCGGCCTGTTCTTCGCGGTCGCGGCGCAGGCCTTGGGCGCGGTGCTCGGCGCATCCGCGACCCTCGCCAGCTCCGAACGCGTCTTCGGCTACGGCTATTTCAGCGGCGCGTCCTGGTTCATCACGCTGTTCTGCAACATCCAGATCGGCCTCTATTGCGCCGCGGTGTTTCTGGCGGTCGCCTGGCTGTTCGGACATCTGGGACGCTTGCTCGGCGCGCAGTTCGCCGGAGTTGGGCGCATTCGCGCCTACAGCGTGAACATCACCGGCAGCCTCGCCGGCGTGGCCGCCTTCGCCGCGCTCTCGAGGGCCCATACCTCGCCCTGGCTGTGGTTCCTGGTCGGGCTCGTGCCGCTGCTGCATTGGCTGGGGCGCGGGCGCACGCTGAAGCTCGGCATGGCATTCGCCGCCGCTGCGGTCCTGTTCGTCGCGCCGCAAGCCTATGACACCGTGTGGTCGAGCTATCAGAAGCTGGTCGGTCATGCCACGCCCGACGGCTATGAGATCGATATCTCCGATACGAATTATCAAGTCGCCCGCGACCTGCGCCCGGAGGCGATCCAGCGGCTGGGGAGCGATCCCGACCCGCACTACAACGCGGAACTGGCCGGCCATGCGGTGCTCGACAACGTGCTCGTGGTCGGCGCCGGCAGCGGCAACGACGTCGCCGCCGCGTTGCGCGCCGGCGCCCGGCATGTCGATGCGGTCGATATCGACCCGGTGATCATCGGCATGGGCCGGCTGCATCATCCCGAGCGGCCATATGACGATCCGCGGGTGCGCGTGATCGTCGACGATGCGCGGCACGCCTTTCGCACTCTTCCGCCGCAGAGTTACGACGCCGTGGTCTTCGGCCTGCTGGATTCCCACACCCAACTTGGAGCCTCCAGCGTCCGGCTCGACAATTACGTCTTCACCCAGGAGAGCTTCGCCGCCGCGGCGCGGCTGGTACGTCCGGGCGGAACCCTCACCATCACCGTGCTGACCGGCGTCAAGTGGATGCATGAACGCTACGCGGTGATGCTGGAGCATACTTGCGGCGGACCCGTGGCGACCCGGCAGTTCGGCAATTACAGCCTCTACTCCTGCTCGCCGGTCTCGATCGATCCCGATCCCGCGCGGACCGGAGCGGAACTCGGCGCGCCGACCGACGACTGGCCGTTCCCCTATCTGCCGGGCCGGGGTGTTCCCTTCTCCTACGTGCTGGTGATCGGCGTGCTGGCGATCGCCTCGATCGGCTGGCTGCGCCGGCACGGCATCGGCCAGGTCGAGGCCACGCCGGTCCATGCGCATATGTTCTTCCTCGGCGCCGCCTTCCTGCTGATGGAGGTCTACGCCATCAATCGCCTGGCGCTGCTGTTCGGCACGACCTGGCTGGTCTCGGCGATCTCGATCGCGGCGATGCTGATCGAGATCCTCGTCGCCAACCTGATCGTCAGCCTGGTGCGGATCGACCTCCGGCCTTACGCCTATGCCGCGCTCGGCCTGCTGCTCGTCGCCGGATATGCGATCGGCCCCGACATCGTCCTCGGCCAGGGCGTTGCCGCCGAGTTCGCCTATGCCCTGTTCCTGCTGAGCCCGGTGCTCTGCGCCGGCACGATCTTCACGACCTCGTTCTCGGAGGCGCCCGGCGCCGGCCCGGCGCTCGGCGCCAACATCCTCGGTGCCGTGCTCGGCGGCTGGGCGGAATACGCGACCATGGTGACCGGCATCCGCTTCATGGCGCTGGTCGCCCTCGGCCTCTATGCCGCCTCCTTGATCGCGCTGGCCGTGTCCAGGCGGCACGCCGCCCTGCCGGCCTGACGGATGCAGAAACGATCTCCCGTCGTCGCCTCGCTGCGCGCCGACATCCTGCAGCTCGGCGCGATCGTCCTTGCGCTCGTTCTCGCCTCGATCGCGATCGACGCGCTCATGGACGCCTCCTGGCATGGTCCGATCTTCATCATTCTCGGCGGGCTGCTGTTCTGGTGCTTTCCGCTCGCGGCGCACAGCCAGCGGCAACGCGTGGGCCGGCTCGCGGCGCGGCTCGACGCGCTGGCGGCGGCCGAAGCGCCGCCGGCGCAGCGGGCCAGTCTGCGCGACCTTTTCATCATCAGCTTCGTCGTGCTGTTCGTGGAGACGATGCTGATCCGCTATATCGGATCGCAGACCAGGATCTTCGCCTTCTACAAGAACATCGCCCTGATCGGCGCCTTCCTGGGCCTGGGCGTCGGCTGCTTCCG
>DASZYM010000358.1:0-2383 GCA_035545355.1 Dongiaceae bacterium | reverse complement strand
GGACGGAAACCGGAACGGATCCGACAGTTTCCGTCCATCTGCCGCCAGCGGCCCCTTCCCGCCCGGTCTATCTGTGCGGCTCGGAAAAGAGGGAGAGACGACGTGACGGAACCCACCGGCCTGGCCCGCGGCCTCACCAATTACGGCGACGCGGATTTCGCGCTCTATGTCCGGCGCGCCTATGCGAAGTCGGCGGGCTATAGCGATGCCAGCCTGAGCAAGCCGATCGTCGGCATCGTCAATACCGGCAGCGGCTTCAACACCTGCCATCGCCTGGTCCCCGACCTGATCGAGGCGATCAAGCGCGGCGTCCTCGCCTCGGGCGGGTTGCCGGTCGTCTTCCCGACGATCTCCCTCGGCGAGCCCTATCTCTCTCCGACCTCGCTGATGTTCCGCAACCTGATGGCCATGGACACCGAGGAGATGGTCCTGGCTCAGCCGATGGAAGCGGTGGTCGCGATCGGTGGCTGCGACAAGAACACGCCGGCGCAGCTCATGGGCCTCGCCTCGGCGAACCGGCCGGCGATCCAGATCGTCGTCGGCCCGATGCTGACCAACCGCTATCACGGCGAAAGGCTCGGCGCCTGCACCGACTGCCGGCGCTATTGGGGCAAGTTCCGCGCCGGCGAGATCGACCAGGAGGAGATCCAGAACATCGAGAACCGGCTCGCCACCACGGCGGGCACCTGCGCGGTCATGGGCACCGCCTCGACCATGGCGGCGATCAGCGAGACCCTGGGCATGAGCCTGCCGGGGACCGCCGCCATTCCCGCGGTGCATGCCGACCGGCTGCGCGCGGCCGAGGAGACCGGACGCGCCGCCATCCGGCTGGCGCGGGAGAAACTGACGCCCGATCGCATCATCACGGCGAAGTCAATCGAGAATGCGCTGCGCGTGCTGCTGGCGATCGGCGGATCGACCAACGGCATCATCCATCTCGCCGCAATCGCCGGCCGCGTGGGCATCGATATCGACCTCAAGCGGATCAACGAGATCAGCGATTCGACGCCGGTGATCGTCGATCTGAAACCGAGCGGCAAGCATTACATGGAAGACCTGTTCTATGCCGGCGGCATCGGCGCGGTGATGCGCGAGCTGAAGCCGCTGCTGCATCTCGACTGCATGACCGTCACCGGCGAGACGCTGGGCCAGCGCCTCGATGCCGGCGACGCCTATGTCGATCGCGAGGTCATTCGTGCGCTTCGCGATCCGATCGTGCCCTATGGCGGGCTGGTCTCGCTGTTCGGCTCGCTCGCGCCGGAAGGCGCCATCCTGAAGCGCTCGGCGGCCGATCCCGCGATGTTCGAGCGCGAGGCGCGCTGCGTGGTGTTCTCCTCGCTCGAGGACCTCGCGGCGCGGATCGACTCACCGGATCTCGACGTGACGCCGGACGATGCGCTGGTGCTGCAGCATGCCGGACCCAAGAGCGCCTCCGGCATGCCCGAGGCCGGCTATCTGCCGATCCCGGCCAAGCTGGCCCGCGCCGGCGTCAAGGATATGCTGCGGATCTCCGACGCGCGGATGAGCGGCACCGCCTATGGCACGGTCGTCTTGCATGTCGCGCCCGATGCGGCCAGCGGCGGGCCGCTCGCTTATATCCGCAGCGGCGACCGCATCCGGATCAGCGTGAAGGAGCGCAAGCTCGACGTTCTGGTCGATCCGGCGGAGCTCAAAAGCCGCGAGCCTGCCCGGCCGAAGCCGCCGGAGCGCGGCTATCGCCGGCTCTATTGGGAGGAAGTGCTGCAGGCGACGCTCGGCTGCGATTTCGATTTCCTGCGCAAGCATCCGACGCGCGGCGGCTGACGCTGCATCGTCACTGCGCCGGCTCTTCGGCCATGCGCGCGGCGATCGCGACGGTCTGATCGTCGGCCGGGAACAGCATCTCCAAAGCGAGCTCGGCCAGCGTGATGTCGCTGGCGGTGCCGAACACCGTGATCGTGTTCAGGAAGGACATGGTCCCCAGGCGCGTGGCGATGCGAAGCGGCGTCGCATAGCGGTCGGACCCTTCGAAGCCCGGCCGCGGATCCGCGTCGGCGGGAGCCGGATAGGCGGCGATCTCCGCGTGGAGCCGCTGCAGCATGGAATCGGCGCTGGCCTCGATCTGGTGACGCAGCAGGCCCAAGCTGTAGGTACGCCAGGCGGCATAGTTGAGGATGCGCGGCGCCATCCCTTCCGGATGCAGAATGAGCCGCATGGCATTGACGGGCGATTTCAGGAGCGCCGCGGAGCAGCCCTCGTAGAGCTGCGGCAGCGCATTGTTGGAGAGAACCACGTTCCAGTGGCGATCCACCGCGAAGGCCGGATAAGGCAGATGCGCCCGCAGCACGCGGTCCATCGCGGCCTTCGCCGCGTCGAGCCCGTCGACCGTGCTTTCGCGGAAGGC
>DASZYM010000357.1:0-9604 GCA_035545355.1 Dongiaceae bacterium | reverse complement strand
GCAGCGCAAGACCATCGTCAACAACGAATCCTCCGAGATCATCCGCATGTTCAACAGCGCCTTCGATCGCGTCGGCGCGGCGCCCGGCGACTACTATCCCAGGGAGCTGCGCGCCGAGATCGATGCGGTGAACGAGCGCGTCTATGCCACGCTCAACAACGGCGTCTACAAGGCCGGGTTCGCGACGACGCAAGAGGCCTATGAGGAAGCGCTCGGTCCGATCTTCGCGACGCTCGACTGGATGGAAGAGCGCCTGGGCTCACGCCGCTACCTCTGCGGCGATCGCCTGACCGAGGCGGACTGGCGCGCCTTCACGACGCTGCTGCGCTTCGATCCGGTCTATGTCGGCCATTTCAAATGCAACATCCGCCGCATCGCCGACTATCCGCGTCTCTCGGCCTATCTGAAGGATTTGCTGGCGGTGCCGGGCGTGCGCGAGACCGTGCATCTCGACCACATCAAGCATCACTATTACGGCAGCCAGAAGACCATCAATCCGACCGGCATCGTGCCGGTCGGGCCGGCGCTCGACTGGGCCTGATTCAGCCCGCCGTGGCGATGCTGCGGATCGGCGCTGCGGCCGGCGCCGCCAAGCGCGACGCCGGATAGACCAGCTCGACCCGCGTGCCCTTGCCGGGCGTGCTCTCGATCTTGAGGCGCCCGCCATGCATCTCCAGGATGCGGCGGCACATCGCGAGGCCCAGGCCGGCGCCGTCGCGCTTGCGCGTGAAGGCGCTCTCGCCATGCACGAACGGATCGGCGAGGCGCGGCAGAAGGTCGGCGGGAATGCCGGGGCCGCGATCGCTGACCGAGATCTCGAGATCGCCGCCGGCGACGATGCGGGCATCCACCGCGATCCTGCCGCCCTTCTCGCTGTGCTGCGCGGCATTGGTCAGCACCGCCATCAGCGCCTGGATGAAATAGGCGCGCTCGGCCCTGACCACGAGCTCGGGATCGACCGGGTGGAAATCGATGGCGATGTTCTTGGTGGCGAAGCGTTCCTCGACCTGGACGACGCTGCTGACCACGGTCTCGGTCACGTCGATGGCGATCTCGGTCAGCTCGCGCGCGCCGAAATCGAGGCGCGCGATCTCCAGGAGCTGGCTGATGATCCCCATCATGCGCTGGCCGCCCTGGGCGACCAGGTCGGCGTATTCCGCGACGCGGGCGGTGTCGCCGGCGTCGAGCTTCAGCTTCATGAGGTCGGCAAAGCCCATCACCGCATTGAGCGGCGTGCGCAATTCGTGGCTGAGATTTGCCAGGAACTCGGTCTTCACCCGGTCGGACATCTCGGCGCGGGACATCGCCTCGGCGAGATGCGCCTCGCGCTCGTGCTGGACCGAGACGTCCTGCATGATGCCCATCGAGAAGTCGTCGCCGCTTTCCGGCTCGTGCACCCGCTGGATCCAGATCTTGACCGGCAGCAGGCTGCCGTCGGGGCGGACGATGGTGTACTCGGCGTTGTAGCTGTCGTTTTCGCGCGCGCCGAAGGCGCGGTAGATCTCGCGCATCCGCTCGCGGTCCATCGGATGGATGCAGGTGGCGACATAGCGCTCCATGTCGAGGCCGAGATCGGCGCCCCAGCCGGTCATCGCGGTGAAGTTGTCCGCCGTGCCGGTGATGCGCCGCCGCGAGCCGTCGGGCGCGATCTGGTGGTACCAGTGGATGATCTTGGCGATGTCGTGCACGCGGTCGAGCTGGCGCTGCGAGCGCTGCAGCGCGATGTTCTGCTGCTTCAGCCTGGTCACGTCGATGTCGAAGCCGCCGAGCCCGGTCACGTTGCCGGCGCCGTCCTTGATCGGGAACTTGATGGTCCACAGCCATTCCGGCGAGCCCGGCGTCAGCGTGTGGTATTCCACGGTCTGCGGCTGGCCGGTGCGGATGACCTCGTCGTCGGTGGTGCGCGCCCGCTCCGCATCCTGCGGCGCCAGGAACATGTCGGAGCGCTGCCCGATCAGCTCGCCGATCGGGCGACTCATCGCCCGTGCATAGGCGGCATTGGCGGTATGGACCCGCCCGTCCATGCCCTTGATGAAGATGGCGAAGGGCGCATTGTCGAAGATCGCGTTCATCTGCGCCAGCAGGTTCTCGGCGTGGCTGCGCGCCTCGGCATAATCCTGGTTGCGCCGTTCAAGCTGCACGGTGAGATCGACGAGCTGGGCGTTGGCCGCGGTCAAGTGCTCCTCACGCTCGCGCAGGGCCGTGATGCTGTGGCGCGCGCGGTCGGCGCGGGTGATGATCTCGGCGAAGACCAGCGTGCTCAGCAGCACGGCGATGGTCTGCAGCGCCGCGCCGGCGCCGAGCAGCCGCAGCGCATCCGCGAAATTCACGATGAACGAGGCCGCCGGCCCGCCGAGCCCGGCGAGCAGGCCGAGCAGCGCCAGCGTCCGCCATCCCGGCGATCGCGGCCGTCCGGCGACCGCCAGCGCATAGCCGATCGCGGGCAGGCAGGAGAGCACGATCCCGGCCGCGCCGATCGTCGCCAGCGGTCCGCCGATCCACAGGCGCAGCGCGATCTCGGCGATCGCCGTCAAGACCACCGCGCCGAGCCCGCCGAAGACGGCGCTGAGCACGATCAGCGCCGCACGGGTATCGACCCGCAGCCCGGGCAGCGGCTCGGACGGGCCGAGCATTGCGATCACGGCGAGGATGGCGAAGATGCCGCCCCAGGCGAGCATGCGCAGGGCGGGCGTCTGCCGCTCGAGATCGGCGCGCGCCCAGCCGATCGCCAGGCAAGCCAGCCCCAGCAGCGAGGCGTGCAGGACGACGTCGAACAATCCGGCGGCGAAGGGTTGAAGCGACGGCAAAGCCTGGGCCTCTGCTTGCCGGGAATTCCCCCGGGAAGCCGTTGCCCCCGCAGCTGATTTCCCACGCTGCCCGGTTTAGGGCCGAAGTCTTAAGATTGTCTTTCCGCAGGCGCTTGCGCGGCGCCGCGCCGGCCGCTTCATTCCTGCGGTGGCGCGTGGGCTTTGCGCCAGTCGGCGGCGCGTTTCTCGGCCTCGGCGCGCTCGTCCGCCGTGACCTGGTTCTGCAGCGCCGCGCGCTGGGTGACCGCGACCTGTTTCATCAGCGGGTCGGGCACCGCATCGGCGCCGAGCAGCAGCCATTTCAGCGCCTCGATCCTGTCCGGCTTGCCGTCGGCCGCCGCGAGCCCGCTCAGCTCGTCGCCGGCGAGCTGCACCTGCGCCTCGGGCAGGCCGTGCTCCGCCGCGCGCCGGAACCATTCGACCGCCTGCTTGGGATCCTTGGGCGTGCCGCGCCCGGCCATGTAGAGGATGCCGACGCTGAGCTCGGCCTGCGGATAGCCGGCATCCGCCGCCTTGCGGTACCAGTCCATCGCGGTCTGGTAGTTCACCGAGACATTGTCGCCGCGCTCGTATTTGAGCCCGTTCTGGTAATCGCCCTCCAGCTCCTGCTGCGAGGGTCCGGCATGCTCCTCGGGCTTGAACACGGTGAAGGCCAGCACGACCAGCACCACCACCGCGAAACCCGCGGCGATCGCCACCGGCAGGAACGAGCCCGGCGTCAGGTCCTTGAAGTGCTTCTTCATGTCACGCCAGATGCTGCTTCAGGAAGAGCCCGCCCTTGACCAGGCCCTCCTGGTCGATCGAATGCGGCAGGCCCGGCCGCGCCAGACTCTCGACCGCGATCCCCGCATGGTTCAAGTGCTTTTCCGCGTCGGCCATATTGGCAAACGGCACCATGGGATCGGCCGTTCCATGCACCAGCAGGACCGGCGGCTTCGATCTGATCTCCGCGGCCAGCGTTTCCGCCGCGATCAGCCGTCCCGAATAGCCGACGATCGCCGCCGGCGCGGTCGCGCGCCGCGGGCCCACATGCAGCGCCATCATCGTGCCCTGGGAGAAGCCGACCAGCGCGAGCCTGCTTTCGTCGAACCCGCGCGCCTTGAGCTGTGCGTCGAGATAGGCGTCGAGGATCGCGGCGGCGGCGCGCGTCCCGCCCAGGATCAGCTCCGGGCTGCGGTCGCGGAAGCCGAACCACTGGAACCCGCCGAACGGATTCTCCTCGCAGGGAAAGGGCGCGTTGGGCGAGAGGAACTCGGTCTCCGGCAGCAGGTCGGCCCAATAGGGCGCCAGCGAGATGAGGTCGTCGCCGTTCGATCCATAGCCGTGCAGGAACACGACCAGGTTCTTCGCCCTGCCCCCGGATTTCGGCCCGGCCCCAGGTCCATTGAGCTCGATCATGTCACCGCCTTTTCAAGTTCCACCAGGGTGGAGGCAAGAATCGCCATTTGCATACAACCATATGCATCCTCACAACGGCTGCCCCGCCGGCTTTCCGTTGCGGTAATAGTGCCACAGCATGCGCGCCGCATAGGAGCGATAGGGCCGCCAGGTCTCGGCGAGCTTCAGCAGCTTCTTCGGCTCCGGGCGCTTGCGCCAGCCCTTCATCCGCTGTGCGGCGACCAGCAGCGCCAGGTCCTGCGCCGGCATCACATCGGGCCGCTGCAGCGCGAACAGCAGGAACACCTCCGCCGACCAGCGGCCGATGCCCTTGACCGAGCTCAGCACGATGATCGCGTCCTCGTCGGTCAGGCGCTTGAGCTTGGGGATCGAGATCCGTCCCTGCAGGAACGCATGCGCGAGGTCGCGGCCATAGAGCGTCTTCTGCCGCGAGAACCCCACCGCGCGCAGGTCGGCATCGCTCAAGGCGATGAACCGCTCCGGCGTCACCCGCCCGAGCCGTTCGGCGAGCCGTCCGGAGATCGCCCGCGCCGAGGCGGTCGAGACCTGCTGCGCGATGATCACATCCATCAGGGTCGCGAACGATGCCGGCCGGTGCCGCGGCGGCGGCGGTCCGATGTCGCGGATCGCCTCCTTCATATGCGGATCGGCGCCCGCCAGATGGTCGAGCGCCTGTTGCAGCAATCCGGCGTCTTCTTTATTCCTGCCCGGCATGATCCTTCCTTCCGGCGCCGGGATAGTTACGCGATTCGCGCCCAGTCCGACAGGTCATCTCCATCTCGGCCATGCCTATTCCGCGCTCCTCGGTCATCGCACCGCCAGGGAGAAGGACGGGCGCTTCCTGCTCCGCATCGAGGATATCGACCGCGCTCGCTGCCGCGCCGCATTCGAGGCCGACCTCATCGAGGACCTCGCCTGGCTCGGCCTCGATTGGGAGCAGCCGGTGCGCCGCCAGTCCGACCATTTCGACGATTACCGCGCCGCGCTGGACCGGCTGGATTCCCTCGGCGTGCTCTATCCCTGCTTCTGCAGCCGCAAGGACATCGCCGCCGCGGCCAGCGCCCCGCACCCCGGTCGAGACGGGACAGGCGAGGCGGCGATCTATCCCGGCACCTGCCGTGCGCTCCATCCGGATCTTGCGGCCCGGCGCAAGGCGGCCGGCGATCCCTTCGCGCTCCGCCTCGATATCGGCAAGGCGCTGGCCCTGACCGGTCCGCTCGCCTTCTGGGACTTCGATGCCGAGGCCGGGGATTGGCGCGAGATCCGCGCCGCGCCGGAACGTTTGGGGGACGTGGTGCTCGGCCGCCGGGATGTCCCGGCCAGCTATCATCTCTGCGCCACCCTGGACGACCATCTGCAAGGCATCACCCTGGTGATCCGGGGGGAGGATCTGCGCCCGGCGACCCATATCCACCGGCTCTTGCAGGCGCTCCTGGGCCTTGCAACGCCCTGCACCCGCCACCATCTGTTGCTGACCAACGAATCGGGGGAGCGGCTCTCGAAACGGGACGGCGCGGCCTCGCTGCGCAGCCTGAGGGCCAACGGGATGAGCGCGGGCGCGGTGCGGGCGATGGCCGGATTTCCGGATGCATAGGATCGGACCGATCCGGGGGACTGGACGGATCCGGGTCTCCGCGGCGCCCATTCACGACACTTCGGCGGCATCCGCCTGATGCCCGATTTCCACCACATGATCCCGGAACTGATCGCTTTGGGCCAGGTCATCATCATCGACCTGATGCTGGCCGGCGACAATGCGATCGTGGTCGGCATGGCGGCCGCGGGCCTGCCCCGGCATATGCGCGCCAAGGTGATCATCATCGGCATCTCCGCGGCGACGGTGATGCGGATCCTGTTCGCCGTCGTCGCCAACCAGCTCCTGGTGATCATCGGCCTCACTTTGGCCGGCGGCATCCTGCTGCTCTGGGTCTGCTGGAAGTTCTGGCGCGAGCTGGTGCATGACCGCCGCCGCCGGCTCGAGGCCGCCAAGCGCTACGGCCGGGCGCTCAGTGCCGACGAGCGCCGCGAGCTCGAGGACAAGGAGGAGGCGCTGCCCGGCGCCGCCCCGGCCAAGACCATGCGCCAGGCGGTCACCCAGATCGTGCTGGCCGATGTCTCGATGTCCCTGGACAACGTGCTGGCGGTGGCCGGCGCCGCCGCCCAGCATACCTGGGTCCTGGTCATCGGCCTGCTGCTCTCGGTGGCCCTGATGGGCATCGCCGCCGGTTTCATCGCCGGCCTGCTGAAACGCTGGCCCTGGATCGCCTATCTCGGCCTCTGCATCATCCTCTGGGTCGCGCTCAGCATGATCTATCGCGGCACCCACGAGGTCATGGACGAGATGAACGACGGCGACGGGGCGGCGCTTTCCCAGCCGCTGCCGCAGCCCGCATGAGCGCCCGGCGCGCGGAATAAGCCGGCGCCCGCGGGCGTTATCCAAGGCGGCCGGTGCGCAAATTGCCGCGTCTGGACCCACCGATTCCGTCCCTGCGCAGGAAAATCGCCGCGGTTTCGTGGTGTTCCTGAAAGCGCGGCGCTGATAGAAATCAGCCCACGCGTTTCGACGCTGAGTCTCAACCCCGATTTCGCCCGCCGATTCTGTGACCGTCGCAAGTCATCCCGGCCCCGATCGACCCTTTCGCCGCTTCCTCGGGGCGGTCAGCCATCGGGCTGAGCTCTACACCCGCTTCGCCGCCCGCAAGCTGACCACCTCGCGCCTGCGCGACAGCGAGGTCGCGCTGCTCCTGGTCGCCGTCGCCATCGGGGCGGCGGTCGGGGTCGTCACCTGCGTGACCGGCGACCTGCTGAACCTGCTCCGCATCACCCTGTTCGGCAGCATCTATGCGGTGCATCTGAGCGGCGCCGCCGGGATCGACCCGATCCGGCTGATGGCGGTGCCGGTCCTCGGCAGCCTGGTCTACGGCTTCGTCGCCTGGACCGAGCGGCGCCTGCGGGGCCGCGACGTGGTCGATCCGATCGAGGCCAATGCGCTTTATGGCGGCAAGATGTCGCTCCGGGATTCGGTCGCGCTGGCCATCATGACCCTGTTCTCCGCCGGGATCGGCGCCTCGGTCGGGATGGAGGCCGCCTATACCCAGAGCGGCGCCGGGCTCGCCTCCCAGGTCGGGCAGTGGATCCGGTTCCGCCGCCACGATCTCAGGATCCTGGTCGGCTGCGGCGCCGCGGCGGCGATCTCGGCCGCCTTCAACGCGCCGCTCGCCGGCTCCTTCTATGCCTTCGAGCTGGTGATCGGCGGCTACACCTTGAGCGCTCTGGCGCCGGTCGGCATGGCCGCGGTGACCGCCGCCGTGGTCGGCCGCAGCTTCTTCGGGCTGAAGGCGCTGATCGACATCCCCGACCAGATCCCGCCCGGCAATGTCGATTTCCTCTATTTCGCCGCGATCGGCGTCGCCGCCGCCTTGATCGGCGTCATCACCATGCGGGTCGTCACCACCATCGAATCGATCCTGCAGCAATGGAAGCTGCCGCGCGGCATCCGCCCGTTCATGGGCGGGCTGGTCCTGGCCGGCGTCGCCATCGCCTTTCCCGAGGTGCTGGGCAGCGGCCATGGCGCGATCCAGACCACGATCATCGGCCTGACCCCGCCGCTGATCCTGGGCGGCCTGCTGGCGGCGAAGATCTTCGCCTCGGCCGCCTCGGTCGGCAGCGGTTTGCGCGGCGGCCTGTTCAGCTCCTCGCTGCTGATCGGGACGTTCCTCGGCGGCCTGATCGGCCAGGGTGCCGCCTGGCTGAACCCGGCGCTCGGCCATGAGGCGATCACCTTCACCCTGGTCGGCATGGGCGCGGTGGGGGCGGCCATCGTCGGCGCGCCGGTCACCATGATCCTCCTGGTCCTGGAGCTGACCGGCTCCTATTCGATCACCATCGGCGTCATCGTCGCCGTGCTGCTCGCCTCGTTCGGCGTGCGGCAGTGGTTCGGCTATTCCTTCTCCACCTGGCGCTTCCACCAGCGCGGGCTGAAGCTGCAGGGCGCGCATGATGTCGGCTGGATCCAGGACCTGACCGCCGAGACCCTGATGCAGCGCGACATGGTCTTCGTCCGCTCCTCGGAATCCCTGGAGGCGACCAAGGCGGCGCATCCGGCCGGCGAGACCGGCCAGCTCTTCGTGCTGGACGATGACGGCGGCTATCGCGGCGCGATCGACGTCGCGGCCTTGCACCTGATGAAGCCGCCGACCGAGGGTGCCGCCAACCGCGTCGGCGATCTCCTGCCGGTGAAGCAGCCGGTGCTCGCGCGCAAGACTCCCATCCGCGCCATCCTGCAGCTCTTCGCCGACAGCGAGCTCGAAGTCCTGGCGGTGGTGGATTCGACGGTCACCCGCTACGTGCTCGGCTACTGCACCGAGGCCTATGTCTTGCGCCGCTACAACCAGGAGCTCGAACGCCGCCGCAGCGAAGAGCTCGGCCACAGCGACCTCTTCGGTCCCGCCGAAGAAAGATAGAAATAGCGCGCGCGAGGCGCGCCCACTCTTTTCCCTCTCCCTTCGGGGAGAGGGTAGGGCGAGGGCATTGCAGCCTGAGCGCTCAAGATCCAGCGCTCCTCTTTGGACCGAGTTTTTTCCGCCGCTGCGGCGCTATACACTTGCCCCCATGCCCCGTGGCATCCTCTACGCCCTAGCCTCCGCCGCCCTCTTCGGCGTCAGCGCGCCTTTGGCGAAGCTGCTGCTGGGGCAGACCTCGCCCTGGCTGCTGGCGGGTCTGCTCTATCTCGGCTCCGGCATCGGACTTGCCATCGCACGCCCCTTCGCCCCGCGCGACGAGGCGAGGCTCCGGCGCGCCGATCTCCCCTGGCTCGCCGCCGCGATCCTCGCCGGCGGCGTGATCGGCCCGGTGCTGCTGATGTTCGGCCTGGCGCAAGGCGCTGCCGGCGCGACGTCACTGTTGCTCAATCTCGAATCCGTGCTGACCCTCGTCCTCGCCTGGATCGTGTTCCGCGAGAACGTGGACTCCCGCCTGCTGGTCGGCGCCGCGGCGATCGTTGCCGGTGCCGTCATCCTCTCTTGGCCGAGCGATACAACAACGAGCACCAGCCTGCATTCCGCGTTCCTGGTCGCCGGCGCCTGCCTCGCCTGGGCGATCGACAACAACTTGACCCGCAAGGTCTCCGGCGCCGATCCGGTGATGATCGCGATGCTCAAGGGCCTGATTGCCGGTGCCGTCAACACCGCGATCGCTTTCGGCTCGGGTGCTGCTTTCCCGCCGCTCGGCGCCGTGGCGCTCGCGGCCTTACTCGGCTTCTTCAGCTACGGCGTGTCATTGGCCCTGTTCGTGCTGGCGCTCAGGCATCTCGGCACCGCGCGCACCGGCGCCTATTACGCCACCGCGCCCTTCATCGGCGCCGCCGTCGCGATCGCCGTGCTGCACGAGCCGATGACCCT
>DASZYM010000356.1:0-3196 GCA_035545355.1 Dongiaceae bacterium | reverse complement strand
CTGCCGAAGATGATCGCCGGCACCTGGTCCGGCACGATGAATCTGACCGAGCCGCAGGCCGGCTCCGATCTCGGCGCGATCCGCACCACGGCGACTCCCGCCGGCGACGGCACCTATCGGGTCAAGGGCCAGAAGATCTTCATCACCTATGGCGAGCACGATTGGACCGAGAACATCGTCCATTTCGTCCTCGCCCGCCTGCCCGATGCGCCGGCGGGATCGAAGGGCATCTCGCTCTTCATCGTGCCCAAATTCCTGCCCAAGCCCGACGGTGCGCCAGGGTCGACCGTGGGCAAGCGCAACGACCTGCGCTGCGTCTCCATCGAGCACAAGCTCGGCATCCACGCCTCGCCGACCTGCGTCATGGCCTATGGCGACAATGAGGGCGCGACCGGCTTCATCATCGGCGAGCCGCATCGCGGCCTCGAATACATGTTCACCATGATGAACAACGCGCGGCTCGCGGTCGGCATCCAGGGTCTCTCCATCGCCGAGCGCGCCACCCAGCATGCGGTTGCCTATGCGCGCGAGCGCGTGCAGGGCGGCAAGAACGCGATCATCGTGCATCCCGATGTCCGCCGCATGCTGCTGACCATGCGGGCATTGACCCAGGGCATGCGCTGCCTCGTGCTCTATGCTGCCGGCGCGCTGGATCGGGCGAAGCGTCATCCCGATGCGGGCGAGCGCGCCAGGCATCAGGCGCTGACCGATCTGCTCATCCCGATCGTCAAGGCCTGGTGCACCGATCGCGGCGTCGAGGTCGCCTCGCTCGGCGTGCAGGTCCATGGCGGCGTCGGCTTCATCGAGCAGACCGGCGCCGCGCAATATTATCGCGACGCCCGCATCGCGCCGATCTACGAAGGCACCAACGGGATCCAGGCGATGGACCTGATCGGCCGCAAGCTGCTGCGCGACGAGGGCAAGGCGATGCGCGCGCTGCTCGCGGAGATGGCCGCGTCGGTCGCCGGCCAGGCGCCGATCAAGGCGGCGATCGAGACGCTGGAGCGCGCGACCGCTTCGGTGCTGGCCGGCGGCAAGCAGGACGCGGACCGGGCGCTCGCGGTGGCGACGCCGTACCTCTCGGTCTGCGGCACCGTCATCGCCGGCTGGCTGCTCGCGCGCAGTGCGGCGCAGGCCAACGGCGCCGATCCGGCCTTCTCCCGGTCCAAGCAGGCGACCGCCGCGTTCTTCGCCGCCAATATCCTGCCCGCGGCGGAGGCCGATGCGGCCTTGGTCACCGGCGGCGGGGCGAGTACCCTCGCCTTCCCCGTGGACGCCTTCTGAGTCGACCGGAGGAAGCGTGCTCGAAACCGACCAGCTCTCCGCTCTTTCCAACCTGCGCCTCAACGACCGGCAGGGGCAGCTCCTGGAGCAGCTCCGCCGGCATCGCACCGCCACCATCGCCGGCCTGGCCAAAGAGCTCGACGTCTCGACCGAGACGGTCAGGCGCGACGTGCGCTGGCTCGCCGCCAAGGGCCTGGTGATGAAGAGCCATGGCAGCGTCGCCTGGCCCGACCGGCGCGAGGACGGGCCGCTGCATCGCCGCTTGCTCGCCAACATGCCGGCCAAGCAGGCGATCGCCACCGCCGTCGCCCGCGAGATCGCCGACGGCGAATCCCTGCTGATCGACACCGCCAGCACCAACATCTATGTCGCCGAGGCGCTGCAGGGCCATCGCAACCTGACTGCCATCACCAATTCCGCGCCGATCGCCCAGCGCCTCTCCCAGGGCGAAGGCAGCAAGGTGCTGCTGGCGGGCGGCGAGGTCCGCGCCGATGACAGCGCCGCCTTCGGCCCGTCGACGCTCGCCTTCATCGAGCAGTTCCAGGCCGAGACCGCGATCATCTCCGCCGCGGCGATCAATGCCGAGACCGGCGTCATGGACAACCATCTCTGCGAGGCCGAGATCTGCCGGGCGCTGATCCGCCGCGCCCATCGCGTCATCCTCGCCGCCGACCAGAGCAAGTTCTCGGCCCAGGGCCTGGTCACCGCCTGCGAGCTCGCCGATATCGACCTGCTGATCACCGACGGCACGCCGCCGCCCGAACTGGCGAAGCGTCTCGAAGCCGCCGACGTGGAGATCCAGATTGCCGGCTGACCATGCGCGCACCCGCCCCTGGATCGCCGGCGCCCTCCTTGTATCCGTGTTGATGATGAGGTCAGCCATGGCCACGCCACCCGCCGATCAGAACATGAGCGGCATCGCCCATCCCGAGCTCTGGCCGCAGGCGCATTCGGTCGGGCTGGTCGATCCGCAGACCGAGGCCTTCATCACCGACCTGATGTCGAAGATGAGTCTGCGCGAGAAGGTCGGCCAGATGATCCAGGGCGACAGCGAGGCGGTGAAGCCGGAAGAGCTGCGCGACTATCCCTTGGGCTCGATCCTCTCCGGCGGCAATTCGGCTCCGCTCGGCGGCAAGGACGACGCGCCGGTCGAGACCTGGATCAGCACCACGGCCGCTTTCCGCACGGTCTCGCAGGAGCAGCGCCAAGGCCATGTCGCGATCCCGATCATGTACGGCATCGATTCCGTGCACGGCGCGTCGAACTTCAAGGGCGCCACGGTCTTCCCGCATAACATCGGCCTCGGCGCCATGCGCGATCCCGCGCTGATCGAGGAGATCGGCGCGGTCACCGCCGCCGAGACCTCCGCCGCCGGCGTCGATTGGGCCTTCGCCCCCGCCGTGGCGGTGCCGCGCGACGATCGCTGGGGCCGCAGCTACGAAGGCTATTCGGAGCTGCCCGACATCACCAAGGAATACGCCGCCGCCATGGTGCGCGGCCTGCAGGGCGAGCCCGGCAAGGGCAGGATCCAGCAAGGCAAGGTCGCGGCCTCGGTGAAGCACTTCCTCGCCGATGGCGGCACCGAAGGCGGCGCCGACCAGGGCGATGCGCGGATCTCGGAGCAGGAGCTCATCAACATCCACGCGCCGGGCTACATCGCCGGCATCGATGCCGGCGCCATGACGGTGATGGCGAGCTTCTCCTCCTGGAACGGCGTCAAGATGCACGGCAACAAGAGCCTGCTGACCGACGTGCTGAAAGGCCGTCTCGGTTTCGAGGGCTTCGTGATCGGCGATTGGAACGCGCATAGCCAGGTGCCGGGCTGCACCGGCGGCGACTGCCCGGTCGCCTTCAATGCCGGGCTCGACATGGCGATGGCGCCCTATCGCTGGAAGGAGCTGTTCGACAACAC
>DASZYM010000355.1:0-6283 GCA_035545355.1 Dongiaceae bacterium | reverse complement strand
CAGCCGCCCCAGTGATTGGTGGTCCCGCCGAAATAGCGCAGGCGCGATTCCGCCAGCGGGTACTCGACCGCGCCGCTCTCGCCCTCATAGAGCGCCTGGGTCGCGTCATCGAGGTCGAAATTGCCGCTCTCGATCAGCGCGACGCGCCACTGCGTGCCGGCAAATTCGCGGGCCAGGGTGATGCCGGCGGCGCCGGCGCCGATGATGGCGATATCGGTCTCGATGATGGACTGCGCAGCGATCGTGCGGCCGTCGATGAACATGGCCTGGAATCGGTTCCTGGGGAAACCGCAAGCCTAGGCCGTGTTCGTGACAGTCCTGTGGCAGCTTTCGCGGCGCTGTAGCATGGACGACATGCCGGCAGCACATGGAACCGGGCGAAACCGGCTCAGGGCTTGGGGGTCAGGCGAAAAGCCGCTTGCGTCTCGATTGCGTTCACAAAGTCGAGATCGGAGAACAACGCACGTAGATTGGCGGCGGTCAGGTTGCCTTCGATGCGGTCGGCTTTCATGTCGGACGAGTCGTAGGAGACCGCGGTCGCGCCATGGCGGCGGATCGCCTCGGTCAGGTGCCGGTCGCGGCCCTGATCCTTGAAGTCAACCGAGCGGAAGACCCAGGAGCCGTCCGCCGCTTTCGTCACGATGGAATAGATCACGTCGCCGACCTTGTCGGGATCGCTGACGACCGCGAGCAGCAGGCCCGAGTTCAAGGTGACCAGGCGGATCGTCACCGGTGCGTCCGGCGCACCTTGGAGGCCGTTTTCCACGATGGTGAGCAGGTAGCTGTTCCCATCGGCCGGCGCGACCGTGGCGGTCGCGGACCGATCGTCGCGGTCGCTCGTGGGCGCGGCGTAGTAATCGCCGGCAAACCCGTCCGGCGTCGCGAGATCCGCGGCATCGAGCTTGGGCGGGTCGCTGGAGAGGCACGCGGCCAATCCGAGCACCGGCAGTATGGTCAACAGACCCTTACACCACGCGCCGATCTTCATCGCCCATCAACCCCGCTCTGCGTAAGGCCTCCGGAGACATCGTCGCGCAGAACATGAGCCAGGTTCAACAGCGTGCTGAATGCGCCGACCCGGCGCGAGGCGCGGTCATTCGCCGCGGCGCTCTTCAAGATACCTTAAGGGATCGCGGCCAGACTCGCCTCGGGTCCGAGACGATGCGCCATCACCAGCCTTCAGGCCTTGAACCGTCCGCTCAACCGGTAGCGGCTGCCGGGATAGATCAGATAGGCGGAGCTCACCAGCCTGCCGTCGGACCAGGTGCGCCGGTGCAGGCAGATGCAGGGTTCCTTGGCGGCGATCTTCAGCAGCTTGCGGGCGTGCGGCCGTGCCGTCACCGCTTCGATCACGTGCTCGGCCTCGGAGATCGGCGCCACGTCGTTGAGATAGACATGCGGCGTGATCTTGGTGAAGTCCTGGTCGAGATAGTCCTTCGCGATCCTGGGATCGACCATGCGGTCTTCGATCTGGATCGGGATCTCGTTCTCGAGATGCAGCAGGATCGAATGATAGACCTCGTCGCCCGGCTTCATCCCGAACATGCGTTCGGCGGATTCGTCCGCGGGCTCGCGCTGGAGCAGGATGACGCGCGCCTCGTGCCGGCCGCTGCGAGCCTTGATCTCGTCGGCGATGTTGCGCACCTCGAACAGCGCCGACTCGGCCTTGTTCTCGGCGACGAAGGTGCCGACGCCCTGGACCCGGATGAGCTGCCCTTCGAGGGTCAGCTCGCGCAACGCGCGGTTGATGGTCATCCGGCTGACGCCCATGTCGCGGACCAGCTCGGCCTCCGAGGCGATGCGGTCGCCCGGGCGCCAATCGCCCGCCTGAATCCGGGCGGAGATCATGCGCTTGATCTGCGAGTAGCGCGGCAATGGATCGATGCTGGCCACGGGTTCCGACAGGCTCGTCCTGTTGCGATGCAATGCCGGTGATATATACAGGTACAGACAAATGAACGGAAGTTGCTGATGGTTCCGACGATCTTCGCAGAGACGGCTTTGCTGCCGGACGGCTGGGCGCGCAACGTGGCGGTGGGGATCGCCCCGGACGGCACGATCGCCAAGGTTGAGCCGAATGCCGGCCCCGAGGAAAAGCAGCGGGTGAACGGGCCGCTGCTGCCGGGCATGGTCAACCTGCATTCCCATGCCTTCCAGCGCGCAATGGCCGGGCTGACCGAGGTCGCGGTCAATCCCGACGACAGTTTCTGGTCGTGGCGCGATCTCATGTACCGGCTCGTCGGACGCCTGCAGCCGGAACAGGTGAGCGCCATCGCTGCATATCTTTATGTGGACATGCTGAAGGGCGGCTATACCTCGGTCGCCGAGTTCCACTACCTGCACCACGATATCGACGGGCGGCCCTATGCCAATGCCGCGGAGATGTCGTCCAGCGTGCTGACCGCCGCCGAGGCGACCGGCATCCGGATGACGCTGCTGCCGGTGATGTACGCGCATGGCGGCTTCGGCGGGAAAGCGCCGAGCGACGGCCAGCGCCGCTTCATCCATACGCCGGACGACTACCTGCAACTCCTGGACAGCCTGGAGGGGCAGTGCGCGATCGGCCGCAACGCGCTCGGCGCCTGCTTCCATTCGCTGCGGGCGGTGACCCCGGAAGAGATCACCCATGTGCTGCGCGGCGTGAAGGCCACCATGCCGATCCACATCCATATCGCCGAGCAGCAGGGCGAGGTCGATGCCTGCCTCGAATGGAGCGGCAAGCGGCCGATCCAGCTCCTCTATGACCGCTGGCCGGTCGATCAGCGCTGGTGCCTCATTCATGCCACCCATGCCGATGCCGACGAGGTCGCGCAGATGGCGGGCAGCGGCGCGGTGGTCGGGATCTGCCCCAGCACCGAAGCCAATCTCGGCGACGGGCTCTTCCCGGCCGTAGCCTATGCCCAGGCCGGCGGCCAGTTCGGCATCGGCTCGGACAGCCATGTCTCGGTCAGCGTGGTCGAGGAGCTGCGCTGGCTCGAATACGGACAGCGCCTGAAGCACGAGCGCCGCAACCGCCTGCACAGCGGCAACCAGACCAATATCGGCGGCTATCTCTACGGCGCGGCTCTGGCCGGCGGCGCGCAAGCGCTGGGCCAGAAGGTCGGACGGATCGAGGCCGGCTACCAGGCCGACCTGATCATCCTCGACGCCCGGCATCCGATGCTGAGCGGGGTCACCGGCGACGACACCTTCGGCCGCTGGCTGTTCGCGGGCTCGAGCAGGATGATCCGCGACGTGATGGTCGCCGGCGACTGGGTGGTCCAGGACGGCCGCCATCCCGACGAGATCGAAGCCGGCCGCGCCTTCGCCGCCGCACTCCGTCCGCTGCTGGCGGAGTAGCGCTTAGGCCGGCTTGAAGGCGACCAAGGCCTCGACGAAGCGCTTGAGGATCGGCTGAACCTTCCTGGCTTGCGCCTCGATATAGTCGAAGGGCAGCTCTTCTTGCATGTAGGTGCGCTGCGCCAGTTCGAGCTGCACGGCATGGATGCCGTTCTTGGGATCGCCGTAATTGCGCGTGATGTGGCCGCCCTTGAACCGGCCGTTCACCACATGGCGATAGCCGGGCGCGGAGCAGACCTCGGCGAGGCGCTGGGCCAGGCCGGCATCGCAGCTCTTGCCCTCATTGGTGCCGATGTTGAAATCCGGCAGCTCGCCTTCGAACAGGCGCGGGATATGGCCGCGGATCGAATGGGCGTCGAACAGCACGGCATAGGCGAAGCGTTGTTTCAGGCGCTTCAGCTCGTCGGCGATCTTCTCGTGATAGGGCCGCCAGATCTCCGAGAACGCGAAGGCTTTGGCCGAATCGCCGGGCGCCTTTCCCGGCAAGAATGCCGGCGTGCCGTCGAACAGGATGTCGGGATAGAGCCCGGTCGTTGCCGTGGTGTAGAGCGGCTTGTCGTCGGGCGGCCGGTTGAGGTCGATGACGAAGCGCGAATAGCGCGCCCCGAGCACGCCGGCGCCGAGCGATCCCGCGAAATCGTAGAGCCGGGTCAGATGCCAGTCGGTGTCGGGCAGGGGACGCGCGGCCTCGCTCAGCCCCGCCGCAACCTCCGGCGTCAGATCGGTGCCGACATGCGGGATGCTGATCAACAGCGGCGTGCTGCCGGCGAAGAAATGGAAAGGCGGCGTCTGGCTTGTCGGCATCTCAGCCTCCGATCCGGATGACGGCGACGGTCGCGCTCTCGCGGGCATCGAGCGAGAGCGGCAGGATCGGCTCGTCTATGCGCAAGGTGTCGCCCTGCGGCACATCATGACCGCTGACCGAAGCGTCGCCTTCGAGCATATGAAGGACCACGGTCTTCGCGGCCTCGACCTGGATGCCGCCGCGCTCCAGCTTGGCGACCGTCAGAGAAGCCGGACCGGTCTCGCGCGCGGCCATCAGGTTGAAGTCGCGCACCGGGCCGTCGATCAGGGTGCAGTCGGTCTTCCAGCCGCCATCGAACGGAAAGGGCTCGTAGCGCCGATCGAGGCGCTTCGATGGATGCCCCTCGAAATCGAGCACGAAGCCGGGACCGTCGATCAGCATGATGGTGCGCGCATAGCCGGAAAAATCGGAGAACGGCCCGGACTTCGCCACCTCGGCAATGCTGAGGCGCCAGAGCGCCGCACCATTCGCCTTGGCTTCGAGCACGAGCTCCGTGGTGACGCCGCCGCCGTTCTTCCAGGACATCCGCTTGTAGTCGCGGGCGGTGAGATGGGTCAGGCGCACGGTTCTTTGGTCCAGCGCCCGGCTTGCATGATGGCGGCGGAAGTATTGCCGCCGACCCAGTAGGAGAGCTCCGCCGGCCGCTCGACATCCCAGACCACCAAGTCGGCCTGCTTGCCGGCTTCCAGCGTGCCGTGGCTCTTGCCGATGCCGAGCGCCTTGGCGGCGTTCGTGGTGGCGCCGCGCAATGCTTCCTCGGGGGTGAAGCGGAAGAAGGTGCAGGCCATGCTGAGCATCAGCAGCAGCGAGAGTGCGGGCGAGCTGCCGGGATTGCTGTCGGTGGCGATCGCCATCGGCACGCCGGCTTTGCGGAAGCCTTCGATCGGCGGGAGCTTGGTCTCGCGCAAGGCGTAGAAGGCGCCGGGCAGCAACACCGCGACGGTGCCGGATTTCGCCATCGCGGCGATGCCGGCTTCGTTCGCCCATTCCAGATGCTCGGCCGAGAGCGCGCCGTATTCGGCGGCCAGCGCCGCGCCGTTGAGATCGCTGAGCTGCTCGGCATGGAGCTTGACCGGAATGCCAAGCTTCTTCGCGACGTCGAACACGCGGCGGGTCTGCTCGGGCGAGAAGGCGATCTTCTCGCAGAACACATCGACCGCATCGATCAGGCCTTCCTGGTGCAGCACCGGGATGATCCGGTCGCAGACCAGGGCGATGTAATCGTCCGCGCGGTCCTTGAACTCCGGCGGCAAAGCATGGGCGGCGAGGCAGGTCGCACGCACGCCGACCGGCTGCTGCCTGGCCAAGGCCCTGGCGGCGCGAAGCTGGCGACCCTCGGTCTCGAGGTCGAGGCCGTAGCCGGATTTGATCTCGATGACGGTGACGCCCTCGGCCAGCAGCGGCTTCAGGCGCTTGGCGGCGCTCGCGACCAGCTCCGCTTCCGAGGCCGCGCGCGTGGCCTTCACGGTGGAAACGATGCCGCCGCCGGCGCGGGCGATCTCCTCATAGGTCGCGCCCTCCAGGCGCATCTCGAACTCGTTGGCCCGGTCGCCGCCATAGACCAGATGCGTGTGGCAATCGATCAGGCCCGGCGTCACCCAGCGGTTCTTGAGGTCGATGTGCTGCTTGGCCGCGCCGGCGTCTTGGCGCGGCCCGATGAAGGCGATCTTGTCGCCGCTGACGCCGATCGCCGCATCCTCGATCGCGCCATAGGGCGCGCCGCCTTGCATCGTGGCGGCGCGGCAATTCTCGAGGAGGACGTCGTATTGCACGTCAGCCCTTCAGCATCGGCAGGTTCAATCCCTGCTCCTTGGCGCATTCGATTGCGATGTCGTAGCCGGCATCGGCATGGCGCATGACGCCGGTGGCCGGGTCGTTGGTCAGCACGCGTTGCAGCCGGCGATCCGCATCGGCGGAGCCGTCGCAGACGATGACCATGCCGGCATGCTGGGAGAAGCCGATGCCGACGCCGCCGCCGTGATGCAGGCTGACCCAGGTGGCACCCGACGCCGTGTTCAGCAGCGCGTTCAGCAGGGGCCAGTCGGAGACCGCGTCGGAGCCGTCGCGCATGCCTTCGGTCTCGCGGTTGGGCGAGGCGACCGAGCCGCTGTCCAGGTGATCGCGGCCGATCACGATCGG